>WFTQ01000060.1 GCA_015485355.1 bacterium
CTCAGGCGCTTCCAGTGGTATAGGGGAAGGCTCAATCGCTGCAGGCAGGGGTAAAGTGCATTTTTGGATGGTAAGGAGTTTTTCATAAAAATTTATTGAATATCTGCCGAAATTTGAATAATATATACCACCATCAAATTTAAAAAGTTTAGGGAAAAATAAAAGCATAAAAACCGGGTTTTCCCCCCGTGGGGCGGGGTCGACACGCGGGTTTTTGGTAACGTGAATGGGTAGGTCATTACCAGTCCCGCGGGGTGAAGTTGGAAAAGGCCACAATTTTTGAAAGCCGATGGGAGGGATGAATTTGACCTCGTTGGTTGCCAGGCGGTGGTTGGCGATAGGCGTGATCCTGGTTGGGGTTGCCCTGGGATGCTGGGCGACCGCTCAATGGGATTGGATCCGGCAAGAGGTTTTTTGGCGGCAACGGGATTATGATGCCTTATTACCGCTTCTGGAAAAGCAGGAGGAATCTCAGCGGGACGCCCGATGGTATTTTCGTTACCTGACGGCCCAACAGGCTGTAATGGACAGTGCCGCATTTGAGGCGTGGTGGCCGAGATTGGGGGAGCGGGATGCTCGGGCGGCGGAAGGAATCGGAGATTTCTGGATGCAGCAGGGGAGGTGGGAACTGGCGGCCCGGAGTTATCGGCTGGCGGATGGACACTCTTCCAGTTACATCCAGCAACGATTGCGGACGTTACAGGCGATCCGGGAAGGGATTCAACTTATTCGCAAAGGGAATTTCTGTTACAATCGGGGCATGCTGGATTCTGCGACGATTTATTACCGCAGGGCGGTGGACCGATTGGTAACCACACCGGCGGAATTGTCCGCCTACCGGGCTCGATACAACCTGATTATGGCCCAGGCGGCTGCCGGCCGGTTGAGCCGGCCCGCAGCCGCCTATCAGCGGCTTTATCGGGAGCTGAGGGGAAAAGGATATATCCGGATGGAAATCAACTTGTTGAATAATCTGGGTATCCTGGCCAAAAGACGGGGAGAATTCGATCGGGCCCGTGCCTATTACCGCGAGGCCCTGACCCTGGCAAAAAAGGTGGGGGATATCGACGCCCAATTAATGATCGGGATAAATTTGGGCACCCAATCGCTGGATGAAGGAAATTTGACCACAGCGGAGCTGGAACTGAGGCAGGTTTTAACACTGATGCAAAAGGTCGGAGAGGAGGGGCGGTACCGGGCAAATGCGTTGTGGAATCTGGCAATGATCGATTACTACCGGGGATATTATCGTTCGGCCTTGCAAAAAGTGAAAACCGCCCTTCAATGGGATCATCAGTATCGGGACACCATCGGCCTGTGTTACGATTATTTTGGTATGGGAAAGATTTATTGGGGAATGGGATTGTGGGATGAATCTCTGGAAAACCTGAACAGGTCTCTGGATTTGCAGGAACGGACTCGTTACGCCTGGTTAAAGGCATCCACCCTGGGACAAATTGGCATGGTATATAAGCAGATGGGATTGTATGTTCAGGCGGAAGAACGGTTGCTGGAAGCTCTGAAAATCGATCAAAGGGTGGACGACAAGCTCTCCCAGATACAAACCCTGTTTCAGCTGGTGGATCTATATCGGCAGATCGGTCAACTTCATAAAGCCCAGCGGTATTTAAATCGTTTTCATCGTTTGATGTTAACCACAGGATATCATCTGGGGGAAGTGGAGTGGTGGCTCTACAAGGGCCAACTGGCCTTTTCCCTTCAACAGAACGACAGTGCTTATTACTATTTAAACCGATTGTTAAAAGAATTTACCGGAGCCACGTATGTAAAAAACCGAACAAAAGCCTTGTTGCTTTTAGGACAATTAGCCATGCGGCAAGGAAATGGGGTTTTAGCGAGGGAATACGGAGAACAGGCCCTTCGATTGGTGCAGTCACACAATGTGGCCATGTTGCTGTTTGAAGTCTACAGTTTTCTGGCCGAGGTGTACCGGAAAACGGGAGATCACGAGCGTGCCCGTGAAATTTTCTGGGCGGGGCAAAACTGGGTCTCCGCCTATGCAACCTATTTAACCGTCAGTCCGTCGCCCGACGAACCCTTCCAGGAAATGCGTGATTTCTATAAAAAACATGTGCGTTTCTGGTATCGGCAGGGGGAGCTCGGTAAAGCCATGGCGGTATATTGGAGAAATACGTCCCTGCTGCATTGGCAACCTCCACCGAAAGAGGCCGATAGCCGAACTCCCGGGAGGGAACTCCGGGAGTTGAATCATCGCCTATCGACCTTGCATCGATTGATGAATGAACCCGATTTGACGGAAGCGGGGAAAGCCACCATCCGGAAAAAATTGAGCGAGGTTCAGGAACGCCTGGAGGAGCAGTGGGCCTATCTGCGAATGCAGGCCTCAAGTCATGCAGTGAAAAGATTATTCCCGGAAGACATGGCGGCGGTTATTCCCGAATTATCGGCGGAACGGATGAATGAGAGCGCTCTGGTTATTCCTTTGATTTACCCGGATACCCTGATTTATTTGTTGAAAACCCGCACCCGTGAGTATGCCCTTGGGATTCCTATCAAGGAACAGGCGTTTCATCAATTTACAAAATTTATGGTCGCCCTCATCGAAGAAGAAATCCAGCGTCCTTCTTCGGGACTGCTTCGGGAGCATCTACTGCGGTATTACAATCGATGGATACGGCCGGTGGATGAATGGTTGCAGGAGCAGGGAGTCCGCCGGTTGTGGGTGGCCCTGGAAGATGGGGCTGCGATGTTGCCTTGGTACATGATATTTGATGGCAATGCCTATCTTACCCAGAAATACCGCATTGCCTATCTGTTACCGGAGATGGCTAAAAGTCTTGACGATACCTCATCAGGAGTTCGGATTTCACCCGCTGAAACCACGCTTCTGGGTATGGCACCCTTTCCCGAAGAAATGACCGCCTCTTTGAACGAAGTGCTGGCTGTTGCGGCGCGCTTTCCCGGGAAACATTTTGTGGCCATAGGTCCTGAGGCCACGGAAGCCTTCTTCAAGCAACATTTGCCCAGCGCCGGAGTCGTTCATCTGGCCACCCATGCCCAATTAAGTACTTACCAGCCGATATTTTCCTATTTGCAATTCCGTGCGGATGAAACCAACGATGGGCGGGTGTATTTATTCGAGTTGGAGTCCCTACCTTTACAAGCAACCTTCGTCAACATTAGCGCCTGTCAGGTGATCAACGTCTACAAAACCCGTGCGGCATCCGGGTTTCTCTTGCCGTTCAATTTTGCGGTACAATTTTTAAAACAAGGTGCCAAAAACGTTCTGGCATCGCCCTTTTATCTTCCGGATCAATTTGCCGCCCAATTTTCCCAGTATCTGTATGGGCAATTGCAGCGCTATTCTGTGGGAGAGGCTTTCCAGAACACCCAGGAATATTTCATTCAGCAGGGGATTTCTCCTGCCTGGTGGGGGAATTATTTCTGGCTCACCCATTTCCACCGGGAAACGGCGGCGGAAATCGGGTAACATCAGGATATAAATCATACTGGCTTGTGGAATGAAAAGATATTTCTGGCTGTTGTTTTTCGTGGTCGGGTGTTCGTCGCCCTTGTCGGCCGTTCCTTTCATCCAACTGCGCTATTTCCCCGAATTGGATACCGTGACCATTCGAAGGGTGATCTATGAGAATGCGACCACCATATTCCTCTGGGCGGACGAAGGGTTCTATCGGTGGACGGGGCGCGGTTGGGAACGCTTGCGGATCCCCCTCGGTAAAGAGATCAAAGTTCAGGAAATACATCCCTACGATGCGCAGCGCTTTGTAATTACCTATTCTCCGCAGGAGCATTACTATCATTCGAAAATAATTTTCTTTGATGGGAAACGGTGGCGGTCCATTCCCGCCAAACAGCCCTATAAAATTACAAAAGTTACTTTTCAGGATTCGGTGCGATTTTTTGCAGTGGATATACTGGGAAGCGCCATTTATTATGATGGGGATTCTACCCGACTGCTTCCGGGCTATCCGAGGCTGTATTTCACCGATCTATGGGTCCTACCCAACCAAACCCTTTACGCTATGGGATCCCTGGAAAAGGTCGGTAAAAACGATATGGTGCTACTAAAATATCAGTCGGGCGCCTGGAAGAAAATACTCGATCTGCCGGGGCGTGGGATTGTAGGGAAGGTCTGGCATCCGGATTCGGGTTTGTTTTTATTTTCTGATGGCAGCGTTTTTTCCTTGAATAGAGGCCGTTTTCGTCTATTGCGAAAAATTCAGGTTCAAAGCGCCGGTAATTATTACCCTTTCTATATGGATAGCGCCCATCAGTATTATTTCTGGGAAAAGGGGGCATTCTGGAGAATGGACTTCAACGGTGAAATCCAGAAAGTATTTGATTTTAATTTGCCGGCGAAAGTATTTCCCTTAAAGAAGGGATATCTGATACTTTACAAAAATCAGATATTCTACGTCGGGTCCGAAGCAATCGGCACCAAACTGCCCCGGGTAAAACCGTTTTTTTATTCCGTGATTCTGGGGAAAAACCGTTCTCTGGGAGCCAGTCTCTATCAGGGGAAAGACAACGTTTGGGTGTATTGGACCATTCCCGATTGCATCAATCGGTTCCTTGAGCTGGTATTCGAGCCGGGATCGGGAAACCAAACTACCCTGATCAGTCGGCAGAATCGCATATTTTCCACGGGTTTGCTGGAGTACGAATATCAAAAGGGGATTTTTGACGGGGGGACCGGATTCGCCGATCTGGATAACGATGGAGATCAGGATGCGGTGCTCTTCAGCCTGAACGGCCGCACCCTGCTGTTTGAGAATATCGGGGACGATCGCTTCCGGAATATCACCATCGAATCCGGTATCGACGTCGTTGGGCGGATCAGTACGATGAGTTTTGTGGATTGGGATTTTGATGGCGACCTGGATCTCATTCTGGGCAACGAAATCGGTTCCCTTAAGTTCATCCGGAACAAGGGGTATCTACGGTTCGAGGACGTTTCCTCTTCCATCGCCGTCACCGACAGCTTTCCCTATTATCTTCCTGCTCTGGCCGATGTGGACCAGGACGGTGATGCAGATCTTTTCCTGTACAGTGTTTTCGGTCCTCTACATTATTTTGAGAATGCAGGATTGGATGCCCAACACTTGCCGATCTTTATCGAGCGGAGCGCACGTTCTCCACAAATGACCCGAAACCCCTACTTTTTTACCCAATCTCTATCCTTTGCTGATTACGATAACGATGGCGACCTGGATGTATTACTGGTCAATCGCCAACACTCCTTGAAGCTTTTTGAAAACACGGGACGGTTGACTTTTCGAGAGGTAACCTTACCGAAGGGGTTGAACCGGGTGTTTTTGTCCTATGGGGCCAGCTGGGGGGACCTGGACTGTGATGGGGACCTGGATTTTGTTCTGGGAACCCTGGGAAAAAACTATATTTTCTGGAACACCGGTAACACCTTTGTTATCGATTCCACCATTCTGGTCGGGAATAATTTGACCTATACCACCGGTACCATTGTCGAGGATCTGGATCGCGACGGCGATTTGGATATTTTATTCGCCAATTATTTGATTGGGTCGGATGTGGTGTATTTAAACCGTCTGGATCATCCTTCCTTTATCGTCATACAGGTTCGGGGCAGAATGCAATGCAATCGGGATGGTGTGGGAAGCATGATTTGGTTATATGAACGTTCCGCGGCGGGGGACACCTCGCGCCTGGCAGGAATGCAATACCTGCAGGTGGAAACGGGATACGGGGGATTCAAATTTCCGGTTGCCTATTTTGGCGTCGACCCGGATAAACGGTATGATGCCAAGATTCAGTTTCCTGGGGGGAAAAGGGTCCAGGTATACAATCTGCAACCGGGAAAACGGTATCTGATTCAGGAACCTGTGGGGTTGCAATGGGTGCTTTACGAAGCGACCGGTGCAGCCAAAGGATGGTTTTTAAAGAAAAGCAAACGCATCCAGCTTTCGAAGTTTTTTCTGTTCATCCTCATCTTTCTGGGATTCAACCTGATGATACGGTATGGCTCTTTTTGGCCGGTTATCCAGGTGCTGTTTTTCAATACGATTTTGTTTTCCTTCTACATCATATTGGAAATTCTTTTGTTTGTAATCAATCCGAGCATGAACTGGATCGTACCCTTCTATTTGCTCGTCTTTGCCGGGGGCTTCACGTTCTACGTCATCGATAAGTACACCGAGTATAAATTTGGGATGGAATTTCGCTATGAATTGTTCGATCTCTTTCGGCAATTCCAGCATAGCAAGAATGGTCTGGCCCAGATCGAACACCTGATCTTTTTCTGCAGCAATATCAAGGGAAAAGAAAACCCGGGACTGTTTCGAGAATTTCTAAAAGAATTGCACTATTTTCGGACGTTTACTCTCCCGTTCATCTATTCCGTGTTGGGCATGTCTGCCCGGTTAAAACAAACCCGCCCGAAGAGTCGCCAGGCGCAAAAGTTGCTAAAAATTATAGAAAGAAGTTTGGATTCGTTGTATTCGGGTTCCAAAGTTACTCCAAAATGTTTAAAGAACTTAAAGGAATTGTTGTTGCGTTTGAAAAACGAATTGGTAACATTGCGCAGGCAAACCGAACGGGCGGTGTCGTGTGACGGCACTGAGGTCATCGCCCGGACCCTTAGACATTATCGAGAGTTCACCGAGGTCAAATTTCATCGAACACCCGGAGAGAAGGTGCCTCTGGTGGTCGTTCCCGGAGAGGTCCTGAGTCGGATCCTGGGGGAAATGTTCCAGAATGCCCTGGAGGCCATGGATCATCTGGAACAGAAAAAGCTGGACGTTTCGGTTCGCTGCACTACAACGGGTGTGGAAATCCGTATCAGGGACTACGGGAAGGGGATTCCGGCGGAAATTCAGGATAAAATTTTTGAGGAACAATTCTCCACAAAGAATTCCACCGGACTCGGCCTCTACCATGCCCGGAAATTGTTGCGAAAATATGGTGGGGAGATTCGCTTGCTTCAATCCAATAGGAATAAAGGTAGTCTGTTTGGAATATATTTAAAGGGAGTCGACCATGCCTGATATCCGATTGTTAATGATTGATGACGATGCGATGTTTTTGCGAATGTATCGTAATGTACTGGGTAAGGATTATGAGGTCTTGACGGCTAATACCATTCAAGAGGGAATGGAAAAATTAGCCACCTTTCGGCCAGACATTTTGCTGTTGGATATCCGTCTCGATCGCGAAAAGGAGGGTCTGGAAGCCCTGCCGGACATTAAGTCGCGTTATCGGGAGCTTCCGGTGATCATCGTGACCAACTGGGATTCCCATTTAATATTCCGGGAGGCCCTGGCGTTGGGGGCCGATGATTTCTTCATTAAATCTGAAGACCTGAACATTTTGAAAACCGCCGTCGAGAATCTCGTGGTTCAAAAACACATGGATAGTGCTATTTCCAAAGAAGAGGAGGGCCTTGTGGTTTATGATCCGGTGAGCCGGGAGAAGCTGAAGGAAGCCCGGAAACTGGCCCGGGCGAATTGTTTTATTCTGATTACCGGCGAAAGCGGTGTGGGAAAGGAAGAATTTGCCCGTTACATGCACCGCCACAGCAATCGGAAAGAAGGCCCTTTTGTAGCGGTGAATTGCGCTGCCATACCGGACACCCTGGTGGAGAGCGAATTTTTCGGGCATGAGGCGGGTGCGTTCACCGGCGCCCGCTTTCGAAGAATCGGAAAGTTTGAGGCCGCCAACGGCGGTACCCTTTTTCTGGACGAGGTGGAGGAACTTTCTTTACCGGCGCAGGCCAAGCTTCTGCGCATTACCCAGGATTTGGTGGTGGAACGGCTGGGCAGTAACAAAGCCATTCCCATCGATGTACGAATCATCAGCGCCACCCGTTCCAATCTGGAACAACTGGTGGAAGAAAAAACCTTTCGAGAAGACTTGTATTATCGTCTGGCGGTGTATCCCTTTCACGTGCCTCCCCTGCGCGAACGCCGGGGGGATATCCTGCCCCTGTGCCACCGCTTCCTGGAAGAGAGTTGTCAGCGCAATGGTAGACGAATCAAGCAATTTAGTAAAGACGCCCTGTTGGTTTTAAAAAATTACCATTGGCCCGGAAATGTGCGGGAATTGAAAAATACCATTGAACAAGCGGTCGTGATGAGCGATGGGAAAGTCATTCACGCCTCCGATCTAATGCTCAGACGAAAGGTCGATGGTGATTCACCGGAACAATACGATGAAGCCCGTCGGCGGTTTATGATAGACTATCTTCGTCGGGTACTGGTGCAGTATGATGGAAACATCACCCGGGCCGCACGGGCTATCGGCATATCTCGTCAGATGTTTCAGAAACTCATCCGGGATTATGGCATCAACTTGACGGATTCCTGAGATGAACCCCCGGCCTTTGGAATAAAACCGTCAAATATTGTTGACATTGTTTCCATGCCCATCGATTGATTTCGGACTCTAAGTATAGTCATTTCAATTGATTATATCCCCTGGCACTCTTGTTGTAGTTCCAACCGGGGGAAACGATCGGGATAAAGGGGTATGGAGCATATTAAGTTCCTGGTGAAGGTGAACAATGTGATGGGATATCTGTTGATTGCCAGTATTGTATTCAGTCCCATCGGCTTCATCCAGGTGTTATTGGGGCATTTGGTATTGATGATGCTGCAGGGAAATGCGGGGAAAAAAGAAAAATATCCCGATCATTTGTTTTAAGGGGGCTTGGACGATAGTACACGTCGATCAAAGAACAAGGCGGGGCGTCACGGTTCCCGGCCCCGGCGGGTGAAGGTTCTTCCCGTTCTTGGGAATACTGATGCCGCAAAGGCGGTCAAGCATTCAATGGTTCGCAATTTTCCAGCCATCCCATCTCAAAATCATTCCTGCCCAAACATTCTAAGCCTCCGAAACGACCCTTGGATGCCAACCCGCATTGATGATGTCGATTGCTCTTGACATTTTGATAGAGGGATTGTAAACAGACTCTGTGACTTGAGCATTGCGAAAGGGGTGATGGCTCCTGGCATTGCTTTTTAAGAGGCATTTTGCCCGTTAAGCGGATGGCCTTTCAATGGTCCCAGAGTATTGGTTGCCTGCGCATCAATACCGTGGTTGTTGATGGACCGGGTGATGAAGAGCGAAAAGAAAATTGATCCGCTCGGGTGATGTATCGGATACGTGGTTCCCGTGTTCTTCCCGATGCCCGGGTTTCTGCGGAGTCGGAGAATCCCGGAAGCCGGGCGTTTACTAAATCCGTTGACTTTAGAACCGGGGAAATGTAAATTTTTTCGCAATCAAGCGGCCATATACAGCCGAACGAAGTGTTTTACAGCGGATAGAAGATCAACAAATTTCAAACTCGAGGAGGTCGGTATGGTTGTGATGCCCTTTAAGAATGAGCCTTATGAAGATTTTTCCCTTCCTGAAAATCGGAAGGCCATGGAAGAAGCGATTGCCAAGGTGGAGGCGGAATTGGGTCGCGAGTGGGATTTGGTGATTGGTGGTGATCATGTGAAAGCGGATCAAAAGATAGAGTCGATCAATCCGTCGAATCCGGAAGAGGTGGTGGGGGTTGCCCAGGCTGCAACTCCAGACCTCGCCGTAAAAGCCATCGAGGTGGCGGCGGAAGCCTTTAAGAGCTGGCGGTTTACCTCCGCGGAGGAACGAGCGGGATACCTGTTCAAGGCCGCGGCGGAGATGCGTCGCCGGAAAATGGAGCTGGCAGCCACCATGGTGTTGGAAATCGGTAAAAACTGGGTGGAAGCCGTAGCCGATGTGGCCGAAGCCATCGATTTTCTGGAATTTTATGGCCGGGAAATGTTGCGTTTAAGTCAGCCTCAACCGCTTACTCCCTATCCTGACGAGATCAATCAATATTTTTATATTCCTCTGGGGGTTGGAGTGGTTATTCCCCCCTGGAATTTTCCCCTTGCCATTCTGGTGGGCATGACTTCAGCCTCTCTGGTCACCGGAAACACCGTGGTATTAAAACCGGCTTCCATCACACCCGTGATTGCGGCCAAGTTCATGGAGATTATGGAAACGGTGCAGTTGCCTCCAGGGGTGTTGAATCTGGTTACCGGCGGCGGGGGTACCATCGGGGATGTGCTGGTGGACCATCCCAACACCCGTTTTATCAATTTTACGGGTTCCAAGGAAGTGGGACTGCGCATTGTAGAGCGCGCAGCCAGAATCCAGCCCGGACAACAATGGATCAAACGGGTGTCTGCAGAAATGGGTGGTAAAGATGCCCTCATTATAGATTCCGATGCGGACGTCGAGGCGGCCGTCGAGGGTGCGGTGATCAGCGCTTTCGGATTTCAGGGCCAAAAGTGTTCCGCCTGCTCGCGCTTGATCGTTGACCGGAGCGTCTACGACGAAGTCGTGGAGCGACTTGTGGAACGCACCCAAAAAATTACCGTGGGACCGGTCAAATATTATGAGAATTTTATGGGACCCATTTCCAGTGCCGGACAGGAACAGAAAATTCTGGAATATATTGAAATCGGAAAAAAAGAGGCCTGCCTGCTACTGGGAGGTAAAAAGCAGGATATGGCAGGGTATTTTATTGAACCCACCCTTTTCGTCGACGCCGATCGCAAAGCCCGTATCGCCCAGGAAGAAATTTTTGGGCCGGTATTGACCGTGATAAAGGCGCGCGATTTTGACGACGCCCTGGATATTGCCAACGATTCCGAATATGGCCTGACCGGAGGTGTCTATACCAACAATCGGGAAAAAATCGAAAAGGCAAAACGCCTGTTTCACGTGGGTAATCTATATTTTAACCGTAAGATTACCGGTGCCCTGGTCGATGTGCAACCCTTCGGAGGCTACAATATGAGTGGAACTTGTTCCAAAGCGGGTGGAAGGGATTATCTCCTGCTGTTCATGCAAGGCAAATCGGTTGCGGAACGGTTGTGATTTACCGGATACTACGGCCGGAGAATCCCCCTCCAAAGCGGTTCTCCGGCGGTTTTTCGGGATTGTTTGAAAATTTATTTGACAAACTATCGGATTTCATTTAAATTAAGCGTTGGCAAATAATTAGAGACGGTAGGCAAAAGCAGAGGGGAAAGTCGAATCGATGGCGCACCATAAATCGGCGATGAAACGGTATCGGCAGTCCGAAAAGCGGCGACTGCGAAACAAGGCGTACAAAACAAAAATGAAAACGTTTATCAAAAAAGTACGCACTGCGCAAACGAAGGAAGAGGCTCTGAAGCTATTGAACCAGGCCTATTCGATCATCGACAAGCTGGCTGAGAAGGGAATTATCAAAAAAAATACCGCCGCAAATAAAAAACGAAAAATTGCGCGCTTTGTGAATTCCATGACGTGATTCACTGTTGTTCCCTCCTCAACCCGAAAGAAGCCGCATGCTATCGCTTATCCCCCCTTCAGCGTGCGGCTTCTTTATTGAATGTTCCTAAGGGCGGTCCCCTCGGGGTGAAATTCCCGGTGACTCTTTTTAGACTGAAACAAACCGAAACGATAACTAAAAGGCCGTTTCCTCTTTTGTATTCCATAAAAACGCTTGGCAGCAATCGCCGTTGGTGATGTGATGCCGCATTGGATTTTGAATAGGAATGATAATCGTTTGCCGGAAATCGGATTTGAATTCCCAGGCTGGTTCGAGTGGAATGCGGTTGTCTACGGTTTTTTCGGGGAACCGATGTGGGAGAATCGAAGGATCGAAGTTGCCGGATATTCGTTGGTCGTGTTCACCCTGGCTAAAAAGTAGACCGGATGGGTTGATCGTTTGCCTGCAACCAATAGGTATCGCCTTTTGGGTCTTGCAGCTTCACGATAACATCCACCGTTTTTCCCGGCTCCCATAAGGGACCTCCGCGTAAGGACACTTTTAATCGACCGGGTTGCCTCCGCAGGGTGCTGTTTGCGTCCAGGTTTACTTCCCAGACTTGATCCTGGTATTGCAATCGTATTTGTTTGACTTCAAAATACTGTTCAATGGCGACGGGAGGATCACTGACGATCTCGATATTCGCCCGAAGGGGCTTCCCTTCCGGCGGGGTTATGGGCTGAAAATCCCGCCAGATATAGGTGGAGAGATGAAACGTCACGGAATCCACCGTTAGTGTATCGGCTGCAGCGTTCATGAGCGGCTCCTTGATCGTGGATGCAGGGATTTCGATGGTCAAGGTCAAAAAGGTGGCGAACACTGACAACCACCTGTAATTGGCTTTCGTTCGCATTTCTTGCATCCGGTTAAGATCACCAGTTAAAATCTTCAGTCTCATAAAAGTTCCCTTCTTCAAAGGGAACACTTCGATGAGGGGGAAATAAAGGGAATTGTTGGGTTTCTTTTTGTGCAGGAGTTTTGTATTTTTCGCTGGTTTCAACGGGTCAGTGGGCTATGAGGATAAGAGCTGTTGTTTGGATGGTAATCGGGGGAATGCTTGGGTGGTTGGGATGTTCTGGGATGCCAAAAAGCCAACCGCGGGGACCGAAACCACCGAGCCCAATGTTCCAAAAACCGCAGTCGGAAAATTCCCGGAGAATACCGCCGGGTCAATGCCGGATCGAAGCGACCATAATCGGGGTGGATACGACAAATGCCGCCGCTCCCTCCAACGTTCTCTGCCCGAAATTTCCCTGCAAGGTAGTCATTCGGGTGGATCGCATTATCGGGATGGGGGCCGCTTTCCCTGCGGTAATTGACAGGGGCGATCGATTGCCGGTCATCGTGGTGCTTCCGCCGGCTTCAGGAAAAGAAGGGGGGCCCGGTGGAACAGGAAGCTCCCTGAAATTGGGAACGATCATCCGGGCAAATCTGGATGTTAAACCTTTATTGGGCGGAGGCAATGAGTATCGCATCGAAAGCTACCGGATTCTTTCTCAGGGCGACCGGCGCTGACTGACGCATTCGGCTCTGCGATGGAAAAAATCAAGGGAATCGGGTTGAAATGGAAGAGTTCATCAACGAGATCGGTCAACAGTCCTCGGGGTGGGCGTATGGGGTGTTGTTCCTGAGCGCATTTGTGGAAAATGTGTTTCCCCCCATTCCCGGGGATACCGTCACCATTGTGGGGGCTTACTTTGTGGGAACCGGCCGGCTGAATTTCTGGGGGGTTTATCTCAGCACCACCGCCGGTAGCGTTCTGGGTTTTATGACCCTCTATATTCTGGCTTACTGGCTGGAATGGCAGGTGTTGGAAAAATATCGTCCTGGATGGGTTCGGAAATCGCATCTGGATCGAGTGGAAGCCTGGTTCCAGCAGTACGGATACGGGATTATACTGGCCAATCGCTTCTTATCGGGTGCCCGTTCGGTCATCTCAATTGTGGCGGGACTGTCCCGCCTGAACGGTTTCCTGGTATTGATCAGCGCAACCGTTAGTGTGCTTTTATGGAATGGACTGTTGATCTATCTGGGTGCTTTCATCGGGAAAAGTTGGGAGGAAGTGGTATACTATGTTAAATTGTACAATAAAATCATTTTCGTCGGCCTGGCGGCGGTTCTGGTAAGTTATGCCCTGTTTTACTGGTACCGGAAACGACGCCGTTGAGTCACCGAAACCGCGACCCCAATAATGGAGACCCTACAGAGAGCAGGAGCTCATCGAATTCTTTAGGCGTTTTCAATGTGACGATAAACGTTAGGGAGGTAAGCCTATATGACCACGGTACGCGTGAGATTTGCTCCCAGTCCTACGGGATATTTACACGTGGGTGGATTGCGCACCGCACTATACAATTTCTTATTTGCCCGGCATCATAAAGGCGTACTGGTTTTACGGATAGAAGACACCGACCGCAGTCGTTATGTGCCCGGTGCGGTGGAAAATTTAATCCGGACCCTCAAATGGACGGGGATCACTTATGACGAAGGTCCCGATATCGGTGGGCCGTATGGGCCTTATATTCAATCGCAACGCCTGGAGTTGTATCGGGAACATGCCGGGAAGCTGGTGGAGATGAATCGGGCGTATTACTGTTTTTGCACCCCGGATCGGCTGGAAAACATGCGACGGGAGCAGATGGCCCGCAAACAGCCACCGAAATACGACGGAACCTGCCGCCGCCTTTCTCCACGGGAGGTTCAACAAAAGCTGCAGGAAAAGGTGCCTCACGTCATTCGACTTAAAATGCCGTTGGAAGGCGAAACCCGTTTTGAAGACATGATACGCGGAGAAGTGGCCTTCCAGAATGCCCTGATCGATGATCAGATTTTGGTGAAATCGGATGGATATCCCACCTATCATCTGGCAAATGTGGTGGACGATCACTATATGAAGATTACCCACGTTATTCGAGGGGAGGAATGGCTGCCCAGTGTTCCCAAACATTTGCAAATCTACCGGGCGTTTGGGTGGGAAGTCCCCCGCATGGCCCATCTACCCCTGTTGTTGAATCCGGATCGAAGCAAGTTGAGTAAACGCCAGGGAGATGTGGCCGTGGAGGATTACATGGCCAAAGGGTATTTACCCGAGGCGCTGATCAATTTTGTGGCTCTTCTGGGATGGAACCCGGGGACGGAGCAGGAAATATTTTCCCTGAAGGAATTGATCGAGCGATTTCGTCTGGAGCGGGTGAACAAGGCCGGGGCCGTGTTTGATGTCCAGAAACTTAACTGGATGAATGGGGTGTATATTCGTAGATTATCCGAGGATCGCCTGGTGGAGTTTCTGACGCCGTTTCTGGAAAAAAAGGGCTATGATGTTTCGGACCGGGAACGTACCCGAAAAATCATCCTGGCGGTTTACAAAGGCATTGACAAGGGGGAAGATATTGCAGAGGCGGCACGGATTTTCTTTCAGGAGAATGTGGAGATTACCGAACCCGAAGCTCGGGAATTGTTGAAGAAGGAAACTTCTTATACCGTCATAAAGGTCTTTTACGAAAAACTGCATTCCCTGGACCGGTTGGATGTGGATATTTTCAAACAGGTGATGAAGGAGGTTCAAACGGAAACGGGGATTCGAAAGCAGGATTTGTGGATGCCCATCCGCATTGCGCTCACCGGTGTGACCCACGGTCCCGAATTGCCGTATGTGATCGAAATTTTTGGTCTGGAAAAGGTCAAGAGTTTTGTGCGCCAGATCCTGGAAAAAGTTTATCGGGAACAGGGGCGTCCGTGAGGGAAAGGATGGGCATCCGGTCTTCCCCCTTCATCGGCGGGTATTGTGGGAAAGCATCGGCATGCCAGGGAAGGAGGAAGAGGGGAACAAAGTTTTTAAATTCAGGAAACCGTAAAGGATCGTAACGATGAAAATCGCGGTACTGCTGGGAGGCACGTCGGCGGAAAGGGATGTTTCTTTGGTTACCGGCCTGGCAGTAGCCAAGGCCCTTTTGGAGAATGGTCATCAGGTGGAAGCAATCGATTGCGCTTACGGGGCCAGGGTATTGGAGGATCTGGAAAGGCCGGCCGAAGCGATCATTGCCGAGCAACCCTCGGATATCGAGTATCGGCGCGCAGAGCTGGATCGTAACGTCATGCACACCATCCAGTATGTGCTGAACAATGATTTTGATGTGGTCTACAATGGGTTGCATGGAGGATATGGAGAAAACGGTCAGTTGCAATCGTTATTGGAGCTGGCGGGCATTCCCTATACCGGCAGCGGCCCCCTGGCCAGTGGGTTGGGCATGAACAAGCATTTATCGAAAATTCTGTTCCGGAACAGCGGCGTACCCACAGCGGATTGGCAATATTATGATCGCCGGGAGGATATTCAATCGGAGAAAGTGGCGGAGTTGGGATTCCCCGTCGTGGTAAAACCCAACGACCAGGGTTCCACGGTGGGGCTTTCCATCGTGGAACGTCAAGAGGAGTTAAAAACGGCGTTGGAGGAGGCCTTTCGCCACTCCTGTAGTGTCGTGGTAGAGAAGTATGTACCGGGAAGGGAATTGACCGTGTCCATTCTGGGGCAACAACCCTTGCCGATCATTGAGATACGTCCCAAAAGCGGGTTTTATGATTACAAATCCAAGTATCAGAAGGGACTGACCGACTACCTGGTGCCGGCGCCGATTCCCGGGACTCTGGCGCGAACCCTGAAGGAAAAAGCTTTATCTGCTTACAATGCTTTGGGATGCGAGGATTATGCACGAATCGACTTTCGGTTACAGGAGGATGGTCAGTTTTTTTGCCTGGAAGTCAACACCTTGCCGGGAATGACCCCCACCAGTCTGGTACCCAAAGCGGCCCGGGCGGTGGGCATTACCTTTAACGAGCTGGTTGAACGCATCGTACATTCGGCGGTAAAGCGGGGAGTGGGTAAATTCTGACGGCCTGTGACGCCGCCATTGCAAGGAGGCTGTTTTCTTTTCCCGTACCGATGGGAGACGCTCCAGGTGCAATCTGCCGAATCATCCGTCGGAAACCGTATTCTTTTTCACCGCCGGGGTTGAAGTCTGCTTCGTGAATAGGGCTTGCCGGGGGGGAATTTTGCTCATTGCCCGTTCGGCCAGGGCAACAATCGTCAGAGAGGGATTTACCCCTGGATTGGCCGAAATCATGGATCCATCACACACGTACATATTGCGATATCCGAATACACGGTTGTCTTTATCGATGACGCCTTCGCCGGCATTTCTGCCCATGACGGCGCCTCCAAGAATATGGGCCGTAGTGGGAATCCCCAACAAGGTTTCGGTTAGAAGAACCGTGGGTTTGCCTCGCACAATTCGGGCGTACTGTTCGGCCAGTTGTTTGGCTTCGGGCATAAAGGCCGTGGGCTTTTCCCCGACGTCCATGGTGGAGCGCATACCCCACCAGCCGTTTTTGAAACGCAACGTGCTATCCAGGGTGCGCATGTACAGCAAAATCTGGGTCCGTTTGGCCCAGTCGTCCACAAAATAGGCTTTGACGTTGTTCAGAGGATCGGTCAGTAGCTCCCTCACCAGTCGGGCCAGTCGAACAACGGCGTTTCGACCATGCACCATGGGGGACATTAAAATGCGCCAGAATCCCGAACCGGCGGGATAACGCACCGGTTCCAGATGACTGTGTTCGTCGGTGTTGAAAATGGAACCAATGGCGATGCCGCGGGAAAATTCTTTGCTTCGGTCCAGATTGGTCACACCGATCAGACTTTCCGAATTGGTGCGAATGCCCCAGCCTACCCGATCAGAAAGGCGGGGGAGGGAGGTTCGCTTAAGCTTCAGAAGGAGCTTGACCGTTCCCAGGACACCCCCGGCGAATACCACACCCCGGCAGGTATACTCGCCTGTTGCTTTGAAAAACCAGCGTGTGGACGAGCGCCACTTGATTCGGTATCCGGTGGCGCCGGCTTTCCCGTCCAGGGGAATGACGTCGTACACCTCGGATTCGGCTTGAATCCTGGCACCCAGCTGTTGGGCTAAATAAAGGTAGTTCTTGTCCAGCGTGTTTTTCGCGTTGTAGCGACAACCCAGCATACATCCGGCACAAAACCGGCAACCGCTACGGCTGGGACCTCTTCCCTTGAAGTAAGGATCGGGAACCGTTTTGCCCGGCTCGCCGAAAAAGATCGCCACCCGTGTGGGAGCGAAATCGTTTATCTTTCCCAATTCCCGGGCCAATTGCTGTAACGCCGTATCCCCTTCTTCCAGTTTGGGATTAACGGAGGTCCCCAGCATTTTTAAGCCCAGCTCATAAAAAGGAGCCAACTCTTTTTCCCAATCGGCCAAATGAGCCCAGCTCTCGGCCCGATAAAATGATTTCTTGGGCACGGGATGGGTGGCGGCATAAACCAAAGACCCCCCGCCAACACCCACCCCGGACAGTACCGTGACATGACGAAATAACGTGATTTTGAACAATCCAAAAAACTTCAGTGCCGGTAACCATAACCAACGTTTTAAATTCCAATTGGTCTGGGGAAAATCTTCCGGTCCCAACCATTTGCCCTTTTCCAGTACCAGAACCCGATAACCCTTTTCCGATAACCGCAACGCCGCCACAGAGCCGCCGAAACCAGAACCGATGATGATAAAATCAAAATCGAAATGTTCCTTTTTGAGTGAATTCATGAAGGCCTCGTTTGCGTTTTTGCCACAAAATAAAATAATGGAGAAAGTTTTTTCCTGCAAGATGTAATCCAGACAATCGCGGAAAAGCCCCTTTCCCGGGGAAAATGCCACCCCGCCGGGTTGTTCATTTCCAATTGAGCATGGCCTACAGGTGCGGTTGAGGAATAGCGAGGCGGGTTCAAAGGAACCGGCGTTTCTGCCTGGTGCCGAAGACGGCCGGGGATCGGGGACGGGGAAACCTCTACGGACAAAGGATTGATATAGGGAGGAGAAAATAATCAGCAGATAAAAATTTTTGACTCTTTTTCTTGCAGTCATTATATTGTCATCGAGCAATCCCGAATGATAATCGCGAGAGGAAGGTTATAAAATAGCCAGGAACAGATACTGATCTTCATCCCGTCCTCTGGGATTGACGTGGCGGAAGCATGGTGAAAGGATGATGTTAATTCCCCTTTTTTATTCGGATGGAGGTTCACTGAAATGGAATTCAAAAGACGATGGGATAACCGAGGTTTAAACGGGCGATGAGTTTTAAATAAAAAGGAGTATCCTTTGCGTTTAAGGCTGACCCTTGCCGTGAATCCCAGATTCCGTGTATTGCCATTAAATTATCAGTATCTTGTTTCTGCCTGGATATACCAGCGCATTGCCGCGGCCGATGAACGGTTTGGGGATTGGTTGCACAATGCCGGTTTTCAGCAAAAGGGTAAACGGTTTAAGTTGTTTACATTTTCAACTATTTGGGTGCCTGAACGACAGATTAAGGGAGATCGCCTTCACATCCGTAGCTCCAATGTGAGCCTTCAAATATCCTTTTTTGCGGATAAGGCCGTGGAAAAATTTATTCTGGGTCTGTTTAAAGGACAGGAGTTTGAGATCGGGGATAAATGCAGTAAAGCCGAATTCTTCGTAGAAAAAGTAGAGGCGTTGCCTGTTCCCGAATTTAAACCGGTATCGACGTTTCGATGTTTGTCTCCCATATGTGTTGCAAAACCGTTCCATAAGGGAAATAAACTGATGTCGGAATATATTTCCCCTGCGGACCCCGATTTTGAGCAGCTTTTTTTTAAAAATTTGTTGAACAAATATCAAGTCATTTCAGGGGGCGGGAACGAATTTGAGTATGACAATCCGCC
>WFTQ01000061.1 GCA_015485355.1 bacterium
CAACCCGCAGATGCAGCCCGGTGATGATTCCGGCTTACCCGATAGCGAGTACCATTGAGTTTACAGCATTCCCCAGCGTTTTCGCAGGAACCATTCCAGCGCCAGGAGAAAAACAATCATGGGCAACCAGATCCATTGTTCCCATAAGTATTTTTCCACCGCGGCAAACCGCGTTTGAGGGGCGAGATCGATGAAATCGGGCTTATCGGGCACCATTTCCGGCAGATAAAATTTTCCCCCGCTGACAGCAGCCAATTGCCGCATGAGATGGCCGTTCGCCACCGTTTGCTGAAATTCACGATTAAACGGATGCACCACCACTTTTCCCGTACGGACTCCCAGGGACTGGTCATTTCGCAGGGCCGTAATTGTATAACGGTACTCTCCCACGGGCAGGCTCGGAAGGATCAACCGATAGTACCCTTGCCCCACAGCCATCAACGCGTCTTTTAAATAATAATTCTCGCCGGAAATTTCCAGAAACACGCTGGCATCAGCCACCGGCTGAAACAGCTCATCAAAAATCCGGCCCGAAAACTCCAAGGCATCTCCAAGATTTAACACCGCCTTTAAGGGAAGCACCTGTACAGGATTCAAATCCTCCCGACTTACCAGCCATTTTAACATTTTCTCTAAAAATCGAGAGAAAAAACGTTCTTTTAACGGGTCTTCCTGGAGCTGGAAATGCCAAAACCCCCAATTGGCGCTGCTCAACACCACCTGTTTCCTTCCTTGTTCACGCCATACCCACAGTAAAGGAATGCCTTCTTTTGGTAAGCCGTTTTCCCGGGCACCCAAAGAAGCCGTCAAAAGTATCCGGGCCGCCTTGGGCAGCCGGAAGCCGGAATAGACTTCCAATGGTGGAAGTTTATCCCATAGTTGCCGATTTTTAACGGGATCTTCATCCAGCTGTAACAGAGGATGGCGCCGTCCCTGGGCCGTCCGTTGGACCGATGTTCCCTTCAAGGAAGACAGGGAGGTTCCTTTTAAGAAAAACGGCAATGTTTCTTGAAACTCGGCCAATCGGGATGGGGAAAAATTCCGATTCACCAACCACAAAACCGAGGGATTTCTCTGGCGGATAGATACCCAGATTCTCTGAATGGTGCCCTTGGGGGTTTGATCCGTTGGAAAACCGTGCAAGAGGATCAGATCCACAGAGTCCAATCGGCTTTGCTTCAGCTCCCCTTCGTAAAAGCGCCCCCCCCGTTTTTCTGTGTAAAAATGGAAGCGAAATTCTGTGAAAAAATCGCTCACGTATTTTAAAAAACGGCGATCGAAATCCGGTCGACCGGAAAACACCAACACGTGATACTTGTCCTTTAAAACGGTCACTTTAAAAACCGTTTCGTTATTCCGATCGGTCAATTCTCCAGGCAGAGGGTGCAGCCGGATGCGGTATTGCCAATCCCCTACTTCCTGAGGAACAAAGGAAAGCCGCAGTTTCTGTTCCAGGCCGGATCGGCCCAATCGAGCCGTTGTTTCGTAGACAACTTTTTCTCCTCGCAGGATGGATACCCGGACGCGCTTGTTTTCGAACCCGTTATGCCAGAGCAACACTTCTACAGGCAGTGCTTTTCCGCGGTAACTGATCCGGTTGCTTCGAACACTTCGAAGAATCACATCTTTCGGTAACGAGGAATCGCCCACGAGCACTGTGAAAATGGGAACGGGCATGTGAGTTGCCAGACGAACAGGATCGGGACCTTCAGTTACAATCCCATCGCTGAAAATCACAACGGCTTTTAAGTTGTGACCCATCAGACTATCCACCACTTGCCGGAGGGCCAGGGAAAAATTGGTGGCGTGCTCATCGAAGCGAAGGGAATCGTCCGTCCAGGGCTGTAGCTTTTTACCGAAGGTAAAAAACCGCACATTCAGCGAATCGCCCTTCCACTGGTTTTGCAGGCGGCGAACGCTTTGAAAAAGCCGGCGCGTGCGGGGGCCCGCCGGATCTTTCACCTGCATACTGGAAGAATTATCTATCAATACGGCCACGGTGGGCAATTGCTTTTGGGTGAAGACGAAATGGAGTCGTGGTTCCAGGAGCAACAGAATGATCAGGAACAGAGTGCCGGCACGCAACCCGATCAGCAGGCGCTTCCGCGCCGGGGATAAAGGCGGTAAGGAACGAAAATAATAAACAAAGCTGAGGCCCCCTACCAGAATCACAATTCCCAGCAACGTCCAGCTCGGCCAGGTCAATTTCAAGAACAGTTTATCCAGCATGGGGCAGAACGGGTTCTCCTAATGGTAGGGTTGCAAAGGCATTGAGAGAGAGTTCGGACCGGAAGCCGGCCTTTAGACGTTGCCAACCGGCGCGGGCGATCATGGCCGCATTATCGGTACAATACTGGAATTCGGGCACGAAGAGTTGTAGATGAAACGCTTTGGCCTGACGTGCCATCTCTTCCCGAAGATAAGAATTCGCCGCCACACCTCCCGCAACCGTGATCCGGGGCACCTGGAATGTTCGTGCCGCCCGAATGGTTTTCGCCACCAGGACATCCACCGCAGCCTTCTGGAAGGAGGCGCAAATATCGTTTATATGTCGGGACTGTTCTTCTGCCGCGATACTCTTCAAAAAGTTCGATACCGCCGTCTTTAAACCACTATAACTAAAGTCAAAGGATTCGTCCTGAGCCAATCCCTTAGGAAAGGTCACATAATCGGCATGCCCCTGCCGGGCTTTTTGATCGATAATGGGTCCGCCCGGATAACCCAGGCCCATCATTTTGGCGACCTTATCGTAGGCCTCTCCAATGGCGTCATCCCGGGTTTGGCCCAGCAAACGATAGCTTAGGTGATCTTCCACCAGGATCAGCAGGGTATGGCCTCCGGAGACCAACAGCGCTAAAAAGGGAGGAACCAATTCAGGATGGCTTAAAAAGTTGGAATAGATATGGCCTTCCAGATGATTCACACCGACAAACGGCTTATCCAGGACCAGGGACAGGCCCTTGGCATAGTTGAGGCCCACCAGCAACGCCCCGATTAAACCGGGTCCATATGTCACGGCAATGGCGTCGATAGCCTCCCAGCCTGCCCCGGCACGATGGAGAGCCTCTTCCACGATGGGCACAATTTTCCGCAGGTGCGCCCGGGACGCCAGTTCGGGTACGACCCCTCCAAACTGCAAATGCACCGCCTGCGAGGCGATAACATTGGACAATACCCGATTCCCCTCCACCACAGCAGCGGAAGTCTCGTCACAGGACGTCTCGATACCCAGAACTCTCATGAACCGTCTATCCACATTTTTAACTCCCGTTTCCCAATTTACAAAGATTATTTTCGTTGAACAAATAATTCGAATTGTGAGGGCTTCGATTCAACATACAAGATATTCAGAGGGGTATCGATACGGGCGGGGATTTTTTTTCCCTCGCCTTTCCAATCGCGTCGAAAATCGATAACCACCCGAAAATCGCGGGCTCGGGCGTTGGCCAAAATTTTCTCTCCGCCTTTTATATAAAGAGTCACAAAGGATGGCAAAGGGATGACCTCCAGCCTGGAGGGAACGTTGACGACTTCCACCGGAACGTTCGGAATTTCCTTTTCGGCCAAGCGTTGAATGTCGAAATAAATCTGTACAGCCTCGGGCCGATACTGGGCCAGAAATTCCTGACTTTTTTGTAACGGAACGTCGCGAGTAAAAGGGAAACGGGCTGCCTCCTCCCGCACCGGGGCGGTATACACTTTACTCACCGTATCGATAAAAGAAGCCGGCCCACGAACCACAACGGTATCCGGTTTTAAACGAACCGCCACCAGTGTGAATCCGGGCTCTGTTTTTACCTGGTAGACCGGTTGAACCACCACTTCCCTTTCCTGACAGCGATCCATTTCAAAAACAATTTGCTGGGGGCGAACAATCGATTTCACCGTTATCGATAAATCCTCCGGAAAACGGACATACTCTGGATGTTGAGTGATGTCCATAACAATGCGATCTTTAACGTCGGAAAGATCAATCCGATACACAACCGGGTAGAACTGGAGCCGGAACAGGGCATCTCCTGTTCCGGAAAATTCTACCCGAACCGTATCCGGCACGGGATATTTCAGGCAATAGTCCATATTCGTATTGACAATTTTCAAAGGCACATCAAAGGCGTAATCATACTTTTTGCTCATTTTCACCATGAACCACAGGAAGACGGCCAGTAATGTGACCGCCACCATGGCCTTATAATTCTTTTGATTTTCGTAACGATTCATTGTATCAGCCCCGATCTTCCCTTGGAACTCCAGATCAATCCAGAGGTCTTGTAAACGATTTTATCCTTCATCAGCGAAAGCCCGCCCTCGGTTGGGATTCCGCAGGGTTCGGCAATCGGTCTTGTTTCCAACGGGGAAGCGGCATGGGCAACCATTCGGGTATCCTTTCAAAATGTCATAACTTCCGGCCGTTTCGCTGTACATAAATCTTCGTCTCCTCGGGCCATCGCTTTCCGTCCTTAATCTGTGGGTGGATGATCCGAATTCCCCGCACCGAGTGACGGCTTTAACCGGACTTTATTCCGGCACACAGGCGTACTCCGTCGCCCACCCGAAGTTTCAGCCTTCGCGCGGCATGCCCCTGGTTACAAGCGATCTGGAGAAAACCGGAACTGTCCCATAGCATGCACAATTCGCCTTTTCCGGCCTCGCCGAAGGTCGTGAGAAACCGTCGGATGATAAAACCCTTTCCCTCCAGCTTTTCGGGAAGAAATGGTGCGGCCAGTTCCAGGTCTCGTTTGCGTAAATTTAAAATGGCGTTCCCAAAATGGTCGATATGAATAATTTTTAGGCGCCATTCACCGGGAGCAATTTCCTCCGGACGTTCCCAGAATGAAAACGCGTTCCGGACTTCCTGCAGGTAGGCCTCCACCGTTTGCCCCGCACTGATCCAGGCCGCCAGGGGCGCAAACACATCCCTCCCATGAAACGTGGGAGAGACTTCCCCCGGCAATCGATGCAACAGGATCTCGTAAATCCGCGGGGAATGTTCTTCCAGAATAAAAGAAAACACTCCATTATCCGGACCCACAAAGACGTAAGATTCGGTTTGAACGACCAATCCTTTTCGCTCCGTTCCCACACCCGGATCGACAACCACCACAAACACCGTTCCCTCGGGAAAAAAGGAATAGCTGTTGTATAGGCAAAAAGCAGCCCCGCGGATATCGAAAGGAGGAATCTCGTGAGAAATATCCACAATCTCCGCGGCGGGATTCAAGGACAAAATTTTACCCTTCATGGCCCCCACATAGCCGTCCAGAGTACCAAAATCCGTGATGACAGCCACAATGTTCCGATTCATCGTTGACATAACGGACAATAAAAAGTAGATCGGTTTCCGATTACAATCTTTTGAATCCTCGTCCCACAACGCCGACAGGGTTTCCCATCCTGTTGGTAGACGTTTAAAAAATTCTGGTTTTCGCCGCTTTCGCCTTCCACCGTGCGGTAAGCCCGATAGGTGGTACCCAATCGATCGACGGCCCGCCGCAAAACCAGGGGAACGGCCTTGTATAACCGTCGCACCTCTTCTTCCGCCAGGCTGCGGGTCATCCGTTCCGGCGAAATTCGGGCTCGAAACAAGATTTCGTTGGCGTAAATGTTTCCAATCCCCGCAATAATCGATTGTTCCATAAGAAACCGCTTGATATTCATGCGTTTTAAATGTAATAATTTCTTGAGGTTATTTAAAGTAAAATCTTTGCTTAATGGTTCAATACCCAGATGATGAAACGGCACCGGGTGGGAATAGAACCAGATTTTACCAAACTTGCGGACATCCTGGTAAAACAAGCGTTTTTCAGAGGTCAGATCGAACATCAAATGGATATGACGAGGCTGCCGCGATTGAGCGGCATGGCGTAGGAAAATGCCGGACATGCCCAGATGAAACACCAGCCAGTGCGTATCCAATACAAAAATCAGAAGTTTCCCCCGACGTCGAATGTCCCGAATGGTTGTCCCCCTCACATTTTCCTGCAATTGCCGGGAAGTGATATTTTGCAACAATACCGGCGTATAGACCGTTACCTCGGTAATGCGCTCGCCAAGATAATATTTTTTCAGCTGTCGGCGAATCGTTTCCACTTCGGGCAATTCGGGCATGGCCTTCCCGCCTCCTGATGGTTTGAAGGATCACACCGCTCCATTTTAGCGGATCGATGGTCGTTCGATGCTTTTTACCAGATGCAGAATTTTCCGCAACCTTCGGTATTCCTCCGGTTTCCCGATAATATCGAGGTAGCGTAAATGCTCTTGTAGGTAATACAAAAATGTCTTCCGTGTAAAAGTCGGGGTATAATCGCTCCGATTTCCCTTTTTCCGATACCGAACCATTCCCATGGTTTCCAATCGTTTTATGCGCTCTTTAAACCCGGTTAAAGTGCTGCCCTGACGCGGAAAGTTCTGATTGACCGCACGGTACCAGTCAACGGCGTTCAGAGCACCCTTTTCCCACAAGACCAACAAAAGCCGCACATCTTGTTCCTGAAGGGTTTTCCAGGGTACCACCCATCCGGGAAGCGCATGTACCCGGACCCGATATCGTTGAAACAATCGTACCGCCATAAGGGCTATATCGATGGGCGACAGTTGAAGCACGTAACGCTCCTGTCCCATCCGCAAGCGAATCCACTCCTGGACATTTCTGGGAATCCGATGGGAAAAGGGCCGGCCGGCATAGTACAGATATTCCGGCAGCAGATTCCGGCTTTGTTTCTTAACAATCAAGGGAAGTTGATCCTGGGTATCCCGGTATACCACGGCAAACCGCCGCTGTATGTCTTTCTGATGTTCCCAGGCCCATAATTGAGCAATAGCCCCCAGCGAGGCCCCTTGCAACCAGCGCGGGTTGTTCAGGAAGGGATTGCCGAGTTCCAGGGGATAGATGCTGTTCCGGCGCGCCGGCATGGGATGCTTAACATTTCCATCGTAAAAAAGAAACAACAATCCCATATACCCGATCAGCAAACCACCTGCCGTTTTCCACCTCACACATCCTCCCTATCGTATGTGCCTGGATACGATTATAAAATTTCTATGGGATCCACATCAATTTGGATGGCCACCGGCCATTTTCTTACTTCAGGATTTTTATAAATACCCTCTCGAATGAGCTTGCGAAGGAAACTCATAGACGGGTCTTCTTGGCGAGGTTGCTTGACCAATATCTGATATCGATACCGATGGTTGATTTTTACCAACGGTGCCGGAGCCGGGCCCATCACCACATAATTCCGCCCCTTTTTCTGATCGGTCAGGAAAGAAGCGATCACCTTTCCATAGGCAACGACTTGATCTTCCTGCTTGCCTATCACCCGCAGAAGAATCAAGCGGGCGAAAGGAGGATACTTCAACGTTTTCCGGGTTTCCATTTCCCGCTCATAAAATTTTAAATAATCGTGAGCGGCCAGGTAACGAAAAATGTAATGCCGGGGATCGAACGTTTGGATGACGACTTCCCCTCCGCCAGCGCCCCTGCCGGCCCTTCCGGCTGCCTGCACCAGCAGTTGAAAGACTTTTTCCGATGAGCGAAAGTCCGGGAAATTCAGTCCCTGGTCGGCCGAAATGATGCCTACCAGGGTAACCCGTTGAAAATCCAGTCCCTTGGCAATCATTTTAGTCCCGATCAGAATATCGGCATCTCCCCTGCGAAATTTTTCCAAAATGGAGGCATGACCAAACTTCCCCCCGGTCGTATCCTGATCCATGCGCAGCGTCCGGGCATAAGGAAAAACCGCCGACACTTCCTGCTCAATTTTCTGAGTACCCACTCCTTTGTACAGCAAATCGATGCCCTGGCAATGAGGGCACCCATCGGGCGCGGACTCTTGATGCCCGCAGTAATGGCACCGCATCCGTCGATCGCTGATATGATAGGTCAGAGTAATCTCGCAATTGGGGCAACGGGCGACATACCCGCAATCCTGGCACTGAATATACGGCGCAAACCCCCGACGGTTTTGCAGCAACATGACCTGTTCCCTGCTTATCAGGCGAGCCTCGATCTTTAACTTCAAACTTTCCGAAAGAATGGGGGGCACCCGACTGCGTTGCCATTCGTTGCGCAGATCGATCAGTACGGTTCGGGGAAGATTCCGGATATGAATACGCTGGGACAAATGGAAATATCGGTAATTACCCGAAAACGCATTGTATAAGCTTTCGAAGCTGGGGGTGGCCGAGCCCAGTATGATGGGTATCTTGTTGAGGTAGGCCCGATACATTGCCACATCCCGGGCATGATACCGTGGAACCGCATCTGTTTGCTTATAACTCCCCTCGTGTTCTTCGTCCACGACGATTAACCCGAGGCGGTGAAAGGGGACAAACACCACGGAGCGGGGTCCCAGTACGACGCGATAGCGGCCTTCCCGGATGCGCTGCAACACTTCCAATCGCTCGCCACGGGAAAGGCGGCTGTGCAGCACCGCCACCGTATCCCCCAACTCCCGATAAAACCGTGCCATGGTCTGGGGGGTCAGGACAATTTCGGGAATCAACACAATGGCCTGCTTGCCGGCCCGCAGGGCCAGGCGAATCAATTCAATATACACCTGCGTTTTACCGCTACCGGTTATACCATGCAATAGAAAGGGCCGGTAGGCAGGCGCATCCACCAAATAGGGCCGTACCTGCTGAATGAACCGCACCTGTTCCTGAGTCAATCGAATTTCCGGCGGTTCTTCCTGGAAAACCACCGGTTGCTCTCTGGGAACCTCACTCTCGCTCACCGTCACCACGCCTTCCTTCACCAGCCGACGCACCAGAGAGGGCGAAAAGCCGGCCTCTTGCAACCTCCCCAAGGACACCGGTTCTTTGTTCGCCAGAAATTGCACCAGCTCAAAGGTGGAAGCGTACTTCTTCCCCGATCGATCCCGGTATTTCTTCTTTGCAGCTTCCGGCCACTCGTTCGGCTCCCGCAGAGCATACCGTTTTTCGGTTTTGATCGTTCGACGGGGCCGAGGCAATCGATAACGGCTTTCCACCAATCCCAGGTGTTTCAATTTGTGGATGTGATAAAGCAGATTCGATCGGGAAAGGATTTTCTCTATCGTTTGCACCGCTTGCCAGCGGTCTTTTTCCAGGACATCGAGTATCGCCTTCTGTACCGTGGTTATTCGTTCGGGGATTTCCGAAGACGTTTTGCACACCTCCAGGCGGCTTTTGATGATGTTGGCGGCAGGATTTACCAATCGGTAAGCTTCTCCCAGATGGCAAATATAATAATGCGCTATCCAATCCAGTAAACGGATCACGTCTTGCGGCAGAAATACCTCCAAGGAGACGACGTCGGCAATCGGTTTTAACTGTTCGACTTCCGGGACATCCCTCCGGGCGGCGGTGAATCGTTCCACCACAATGCCCGCCTCGTAACGATGACCAACCGGTACGACAACCTGCATCCCAGGTGCAATATCCTCCCGCCATTCCGGAGGAATCCAATAGCTCAATGGTGTATCGATAGGGATTGGAACAACCACGCGGGCGATGTGAACGAACTTTTCTTCCGACACGAACGCTTTCCTGTTCTCTAACTCTCAGGGCATAAATTACAAGAGAAGTTCGATAAAATCTATCGATTTAGAAATGAAAAGGCGGGGACCCTTCCGCGACAAAGCGTGGAGGAGAATACCGGCATGATCCATGAATGTTTCTATTTTTACAAAAGGCCTGTTTGATTCAAAACAGGCCTTGTATCACAGAGTTTTGGGTCTACCGACGTTTCGGGAAAAGCGTTATTCTTTCACCACCCACACTTTAATTTTTGCCTGAACCTCTGGATGCAGCCGGATGGGAACCGAATAGATGCCCAACTCTTTAATGGGTTCTTCCAGTTCGATTTTTCGGCGATCAATTTCGACACCCTGTTCTTTCAGCGCATCTGCAATATTTTGACTGGTGACCGAACCGAACATCTTGTCTTCTTCGCCGACGGTAACGGCGATGGTTACCGAAACATTTTCCAGTTTTTTGGCCATTACTTCGGCCTGTTTTTTTTCTTTTTGCAGTTTCTGCTGCTTCTGTTTTTTCTCTTCGGCCAGGATTTTCAAATAGTTGGATTTGGCGGGGTAAGCAATTTGCTTGGGAATCAAATAATTTCGAGCAAATCCGGCTTTCACCTCCACAATATCGCCCGCCTTCCCCAGCCGTTCATGATCTTCGCGTAAAATGATTTTCATAATTCCCCTCACTCTGCTTTGCGGTGGTAAAACCTATCGTGGAATATCGGATACAAACGGGATCAATGCCAGATGGCGGGCCCGTTTAATGGCCTGAGCCAGTTGGCGTTGATGTTGAGCACAATTCCCCGAGGTTCGCCGGGGAACGATTTTTCCCTGCTCCGTTAAAAACCGTACCAGACGCTTCTCTTCCCGAAAATCGATGAACACATCCCCATTTTCACAAAAACGACAAATTCTTTTCTTCTTCCCGCGCAACATGTTGTGTAATCCTCTCATTTTACTCTTCTTTCTTTGTTTTCTTTTCGGTGGAAGGTTTGTCCTCGGTGGCTGTTACCGGGGCGTTTACACGGTCCTTAGAGGATTCCGTTTTCTGAGCTTCCTGGTCGGCTTTTGCTTCGGCCACCGATGCTTGGGTTTCGGGAGTCTCTTCGGCCGCCGGCTCGGTCTTCTTTTCTTCGGCGGCCCGGGCCTCCGCGGCGGCCTTAATCTCTGCCGCCCGGGCCTCTATCTTGGCTTTTTCCCCAGCCTTTTTGGCCCGCTGGATGAGTTCTTTCTTATCCACCACATAGGTCAAATACCGCAAAACCCGATCGTTCATGCGGTATTCCTGTTCCAGCGTATAGGGAATGTTCAGGCGACTGTTAGCGGTGAATTCGATTTCCACATAATACCCATGGGTCTTTTTCTGGATAGGATAGGCCAGACGACGTTTTCCCCAGCGGTTGATCTTTTTGACGATTCCACCGTGATCTTCGATGAGTTGCTGAATTCGGCTGGAAACGGTCTCCACTTCTTCGGGGTTTTGCGAAATGTCCACAACAAAGATGCTACAATACAACTTTTCCATAACACCTCCTCCGGTCTTTAGGCCCTGCCCAACGGCGGACAGGACAGGATGGTTATCGGTTCTCCTTTTTACAAGGCGGGCAAAATATAGGTATTTTGCCCGCCGGATACAATCGATTTTTACTTAATCAGGGGAGCGATCACCAGCGCGACCACGCTCATCAACTTGATCAGGATATTCAGCGAAGGTCCGGCGGTATCTTTGAAGGGATCGCCCACGGTATCTCCCACAACGGCCGCTTTGTGGGCATCGCTTCCTTTACCGCCGTAATGGCCCCCTTCGATATATTTTTTGGCGTTGTCCCAGGCGCCGCCGGCATTGGCCATAAATATGGCCAATAAAACGCCGGATACGGTCAATCCGGCCAGCAGTCCGCCCAACATGTTTTTATCGTAAAAACCAAAGGCCACAGGCACACACACAGCCAGAATGCCGGGCAAAATCATTTCCTTAATGGCGGCCGCGGTGCTGATGTCCACGCAGCGGGCATAATCGGCTTTCGCCTTCCCCTCCATCAATCCGGGAATCTCGTTAAACTGGCGTCGAACCTCTTCAATCATGTTGAAAGCGGCTCTTCCCACAGCACGAATCGAAATGGAGCTAAACAAAAAGGGCAACATGCCTCCGATAAACAATCCCGCCATCACTTTAGGATTGGTGATATCAATGGTGGTGACTCCCGCGGTTTTGCGAAAGGCCGCAAACAGGGCCAATGCCGTCAGGGCGGCGGAGCCAATGGCAAACCCCTTGCCGATGGCCGCCGTGGTATTCCCGACCGCATCCAGCTTATCCGTACGGGCACGCACCTCCTTTCCCAGGTGCGACATTTCGGCAATACCGCCAGCATTGTCGGCAATGGGACCATACGCATCCACCGCTAATTGAATGCCCGTGGTGGCCAGCATGCCCAGGGCCGAAATCGCAACGCCGTAAAGACCGGCCTCGAAGTAAGCAATCATAATGGCAAAGGCAATCAATAAAACAGGGATGCCGGTAGACAGCATGCCCACGCCCAACCCGGAGATGATGTTGGTCGCCGCTCCCGTCTGCGAGTCTCGGGCAATGCTTTGTGCGGGAGTATAGGAATCGGAGGTAAAATATTCTGTTACCAACCCGATGCAGATGCCCGCCACCAGACCGGCAATTAAGGCCAGGAATACCCCTAACGGAGTATAGGTGGTGGCTCCCAGTACAAAAGATCCGGGAAGAAATTGATCGATCAGAAAGTAAGCCAAGACAGCCATCAAAAGCCCGGCACCAAAAGTTCCCTGGTTTAAGGCTTTTTGGGGATTCCCACCTTCCCGGGTACGCACAAAAAAAGTACCCAATACCGATACCAGAATGCCCACACCGGCGAGAACCAGCGGTAGCAGGACGGCATTCATGCCGATCAAGCCCCCGATGACCATGGAGCCCACAATCGAGCCCACGTAAGATTCAAACAGATCGGCACCCATACCGGCCACATCTCCCACATTGTCTCCAACGTTATCGGCGATGACGGCCGGGTTTCTGGGATCGTCTTCGGGGATTCCTGCTTCCACTTTGCCGACCAGATCGGCGCCCACATCGGCGGCCTTGGTGTAAATGCCCCCGCCCACCCGGGCAAACAGGGCTATGGAGCTGGCGCCCAGACTGAACCCGCTTATGATGGGCAGAACGACATCGTTCAGTAAAACTAAATCGGCCGGCACCAGACCCAATATCCGGGAATACAGTAAGAACAGTCCGCTTAAACCGATGATTCCCAGACCCACAACGCCCATACCCATTACCGCACCCCCGGAAAAGGCCACCTGAAGGGCCTTTACCAGGCTGTTTCGGGCGGCACTGGCCGTCCGAACATTGGCCGCCGTCGCCACGCGCATCCCGATAAATCCCGCCAAGGCGGAACAAAATGCCCCTACGATAAACGAAAGCGCCACCAAACGCAACACGCCCTTATTGCTGAGGAACAACAACAATGCAACCACCAGGACAAAAAGAGACAAAACAGAATATTCCCGCCGGAGAAAAGCCATCGCTCCCTCTCGGATATAGGAGCTAATTTGCTGCATGGTGGTGTCACCAGCATCTTGTTTATAAATCCAGCTGGTTTTCCAGAATGCAAATACCAGGGCTACGATTCCGGCTCCCAGGGTAAACCACACAATTTGTAACGACAACGCCAACCCTCCTACATTAGTTATCCACCAGAACATTTTTATTAAAACGATTCATCGCCGCCGCTATGCCGTGGGCGATAAACACTTTCACGGCCTCTGCCGCCTGCTCCAACAGGAACGGCAATTGTTCTCTTTCCTGGGAATTAAAGGGAGAGAGCACATATTGACTGGCATCGGTGTAATGATCCCCGATGCCGATGCGTAACCGGGGAATTTGCTGGGTCCCCAGAGCGTTGATAATAGAACGCAACCCTTTTTGTCCCCCATCGCTGCCTCCGGGACGCAGGCGCAGTACGCCAAACGGTAATTGCAGATCATCCAGCACGATCAACATGCGAGCATAATCGCCAAGCTGGTATCTGTTTACCGCCCGTTTAACCGCTTCACCGCTGTGGTTCATATACGTTATGGGTTTCACAAACACAATTGTCTTTTGTCGCCAACGGGTCGATGCTTCGAAAAAAAGCCCCTCCCTCAGGCGAAACGAGAGACCTAACATCCGGGATAATTCATCTATGACCATGAATCCCACATTATGCCGGGTGTCTGCATACTGTGGGCCGGGATTTCCAAGGCCAACAATCAGGTACACGCTTTATCCTGTTTACATTGGGCCCAACCGCAAAGGGCGCCTGGAATTATTCGCCCTCTTCCTTTTCTTCCTTCTTGCCGGTAATCACTTCCGGTTCGGGCATCTCTTCTTCCAGGGCTTCGGCCGCTTCCGCCACCGCTTCCTCCACCCTTGGCGCCTCGATGACCAAGATCACTTCATGGGGATCGTCTAAAATGCGAATATTTTCGAAAGACAGATCCTTCACATGCAGGGCATCCCCAATTTTAAAACCACTCACATCGATCTCCAGCTGTTCCGGTAGATGACTGGGCAGACATTCAATCTCCAACTCCCGAATCATATGCTCCAACAGCCCACCTTCCTTCACCCCTTTCGGCGTTCCCCGAAGCACCAAAGGCACGGTGACGGCTATCTTTTCGCCCATGGTAACACCCTGAAAATCCACATGGACCACCTCATCGGTCACCGGATGATACTGAACGTCTTTTAACACACATTTGAGGGGCTTTTGATTCCCTTCGATATGAATGTCCACCAATCCATGGGTATGGGAGAGAAAATATTGCAAATCCTTTTTGTCGAATGTCAGGTGGAGGGCGGGTTTTCCTTTTTCATAGAATACCCCCGGCACCAGGCCGTTTCGGCGCAGCCTTTTTGAAGATTTTTTGCCCACCAGTGCTCTTTTACGAGCCTTTATTAAAACCGTCATAGCCTCTCCTTTATTACTTAATGAAAAAATGCAAGCGAGATGCTTGCAATCCTTTTACCGAAGCTGGGGTGGGAGGATTCGAACCTCCGAATGCCGGGACCAAAACCCGGTGCCTTACCGCTTGGCTACACCCCAGTAAATGAGATACCACATAAAATTCAGACAATAAATTTACAGTGGCATAAAAAAGTTGTCAAGACAATTGTAAAATTGATCGTGTCTATGATTTGACTCCCAATAGAGGGAACCGAAGCGACTTCAAAAAGGCTTCGTTGCCTCATAATTTACATTACCCATAATCGTGGAACCCGATTATGAACAACGAAACCTAAAAGGCATATTTCGAGGAGATTCTACTGCGCTATGGAACCACCCGCCGCAAGGAGAAACAGCGCATTCGGGATGAGTTCGGGATCAATTGTGGATATCATCGCAAATACACCATTCGATTATAGAATCAGGCCTCCCCAAGAACCTCTGAGAGTCCCGAGAAGCGGGGCTCCGGAGCTCAATACAATGCCCCTTTAATCTTTGATGGGCTTAAGTACTGTGGGAAACGTACCCATTTTCCGTACCCAAAACGCTTAAAGGTCATTGCGGGCCTTTGGCTGCTCTTTCCGTTTTTCTATCTGCTCGACACAGAAGGAAAGACTTCTCGGCCGTCACTGACCGATTAACGAAACCCATAAGGAAACACTATTTAAAAATCGGCGTGGCGACCATCCAACGATCGGCCTCTCGAACACCATGAACATAGGCAGATACGTAGGAACACCCCAAAACCCCTTTTCAATGTATCCTGGATTGTCCCCACATATCCGATAAGACAAAAGAAAAACAATCCGATTTGCTCAATCCCCTTTAATGATAGGCGACAGGAAACAACGAACGGAGCACCATAACAGAAATTATTCCTCTATTCGCTCCGCTCTTTATCCAGCCAGTGTGCCACGCCGGCAAACGCAAAGTAAAAAACATCGCTGACGCCGCCATCGCAGTGACAGTGGACCCGAGGGGCGGCGGGAAAATATTCACCGCATTAACAATCAGCATCAGGCCGATAAAGAACACCATTCCATATCTTCCCCAGAAGGTTGTTCCCTGGTTTTCGGTACCATACAACCTCAAACCGATTAACAGCAGGATGGCTTCCAGCAGATAAGTGGCCACGGCGTTGTTCCACAGGCCAAATCCCAATTTGGGGGAGGCATCGGTAGATACCGGCAAGCCCGGTGTGTGGACAATTAAGTCCAGAAACCAATGGGACAGCACCGCGATGGCAACCACCAGGGCGATGCGTTTTCGGTTGCCATTCCATTTAAACGGAAAAAAGCGGATGAAAAGATAAACTGCTGCCGTCCACGGGACGGAGGCGACCGGACTGTGCATAAAGGGCATGTATTCCAGAACAAAATGGGTGGATGCAGTGTAATGCTCCACCATTTTAAACCGCTCTCCTTTTAATTAAATCTACCATCAACTCGGCACAATAACTATAAAACGGATGCGTTTCCGCCTTCTTTATCTCCTTGCTTAACATGGGTATCCACCTCCGCATATGCACTCTGATAAAATTTTCCCGCATTTCAAGCCAATTTGATTCCCGGGATGTGAGATATTGATAGGTCAAATAATAAAGGAATTCCCATTCCAGTGCCACGTGATCGGGTATTTCCTTAGGACCATCTCCTGGCTTTAAACCCGCTTCCACATATCGTTCAGCAACCCAAAAACTGGTTGCACCCATGACCTTATGGTCAGGTTCCAAATAAAAAGAAGCGTAAGGGGGGGCCAAAATTTCAAATGGCCCTAAAAACAAGCGAGCATATGCGAGAGATAATGCTTCTTTGTCATTGAGAGCAGTTTTCCAGAGATCTGCAAATTTTTGGATGGCGGGAACCCATTCTGGAGGCGCTTTTACCATTAGTTTGCGTAAATTCTCCGGTTCTTCTCCACTCATATTTAATGGAGAAGAGAACCCGCCAGAGATAAATCTTGCGAGTTCTCCCCAAACATATTGGCTATTGAAATCATCTTTATCCAACATAGATCGTTCCTTAGAATTCTCCAATGTAGAGGACATTTGGCTCCGTTCCTTTCTCTGGTTTAAGTACGCGTGCATGATTTTTGGCTAATACCTTACTCACCTCGCTATTGGGATCGTTTCGATCTCCAAAAATCCGCGCATTGGCCGGGCAGGCTTCCACACATGCCGGCGGCAATCCCTTCGCCAGGCGGTGATCGCAGAAGGTGCACTTTTCCACCACTCCCCGCGGTCGAATTCCTGGTAAAGTGGCTTCCCGTTCCGGATTGTAATATCCCACTGGAACACCCAATTTCTTCTGAATTCCAGGTTGAGATGAGGTACATTCAGGAATTAAAGGTTCCAGAAACTCTTCCCGTACCAATGGCTCTTTGTCATTAAAATAAATAACATCATAAGGGCATGCAATCCGGCATGCTGCACAACCAATACATTTACTTGGGTCGTGCATTGTGATACCATTGTCCAGCTTATGCATCGCGGTTGTTGGGCATGCTGCTACACAGGGTGCATTGGAGCAATGGTTACACAAGGTGGGGATATATCGGTATTTCACATCCGGAAATTTACCCACTGTTTCGATGATATGGTTGGACCAGGCGAAGCTTGCCGGTACGTTATTCTCCACCTTGCAGGCAATATCACAAGCAGAGCAACCCACGCACGCCTCTAAGTCTATTACCATGCAATATTGAACTTTACCCATAGTTCACCGTCCTTTCATGCTTGTGAAATCTTTTCTATTTTAACCCGAGTCACACCGCCATGTCGAGCGGTGGAACCACTTAGCCGATCATAATCGGGTGGTAGAATCACATTGTTATTCCCACCACGAGGAATGCGTTTATGAAAATCGAACGCCGCTATACGACCATAAGCCCAGTGTCCCTGTCCATAACATTTGGTAACCGTTCCCGGACGAACACCTTCCCATAATTTCGCTTTCACCACAATCGATCCGGTAGGCGATACAACCTTGATCTTATCCCCATTTTTCAAGCCCAGTTTTTGAGCATCCACCGGGTTGATTTTTAACACATCATCCCAATTCTCATCACCCGGATCTGCATTCTTATGGGCCTGATACCAGAGACAATTCGCCGATCGGCCTTCCCGATTCAGTCGGCTGCGATGTTCGAAAAAGATAAATGGGTATTCAGAAGGATCACCCCAACGGTACGCCGGTTCATAGTGTGGAACAAAAGCCTGTTCACCTCTGGCCGTATATTGGGTGGCTTCCAAAACAGCATCCACCGTAGTATGGTGTTTCTTGGCGTGTTTTTCAAGTGCTTCTTTTAGTGTTAAGCTGTAAAATTCAAATTTACCGGTTTTCGTTTTATATTTTTCCCTAATCTTACCCGGTTTAAACCGATGGGAATTCCAAACACCTTTTTCTACAAAATCCGCCCATCCTTTCAATTTTTCGCCGTATTTACCATAATTTTTATCTGTAGGATCCCAACAGGACCGGGTGAACATTTTTACCGCTGTAACCGCAAATTCCTTGCTATTGGTAGGTGCTTTTCCAGTTTCTGGATCTTTAAACTGTTCCTTAAAATAACGATAGAGATTGTCAAAACCCTTTTGTGCAAGCTTTTCCGCGAGTAGCCATGGAATTTCCGTTTCGTCCTGTCTTACATCCCACATGGGTTCGATAACCGGTTGAGTCAGACTTGCATACCCATACAGATTTTGTTTGCTTTTCAAAAAGCTCCATTTTTCGAATAATTGATGGGCAGCCGGTAAAACAATATCTGCAAAGTGAGACATCTCAGACGCATGGGTCGTAATGTGAACGAAAAACGGAATTTTTTGCAAGGCTCTCTCCCATCGATCGGTACCGGAACAGGAGAAAGTGAAGTTTGCCCAATATGCTATGGCCACCTTTACGTCGTAGGGATCTTCCTTAATGATGGCGTCCGCGGCGTTGTTGGTTACCACGCCACCGCCGCTTTTTCCTTTTTTCAAAGAAGGAAAGTGCAAAGTGCCTCTCTGATCGATCTTGGGCTTCTTGGAGTTTTTCTTAGCCATTTCATCCTGATAAGGCTTGATATCAGGAATAGAGTAGGCGGGCACTTTTGTCTTTTGCACCACGCCACCTTCATGGTCGGTTGATCCTACCAGTCCATTCAGAGCATGGGTTATCATCGCGGTGTATCCACCCCGGACTTGCATGGATGCACCAGGAGACAGCCAGCTGATGGCATAAGGACCCGCTTTGGCAAAATCAGTCGCAACCCGGCGAATTTGTTCAGCGGAAACGCCACAAATCTTTTCGGCCCATTCGGGTGTCCGATCTTTCAATTCGATATTCCACCATTTCACCAGGCCGTATGTGTAATTTTCCTTAAAGCTGGATTCATCAACCGTTTTCCCGGGAACGAAAGCATTCTTTCCATCAACGAAATCTCCCACGAATTCCCGATTCCATAATCCCTCTACCAAAATCACATGTGCAATCGCAGTCGCCAGAGCACCATCCTCACCAGGGATAACGGGCAACCATTCATCTGCTTTAACGGCCGTGGCCGACAGGCGAGGATCCACAACGGCAATTTTAGCCTGTTTTTTTACCTTTTTCCAAATACTGATGGCATGGGGAACCTGACGATTAGATGCCAGCGGATCTGCGCCCCAGCTTAATACATACCGGGTATTTTCCAGATCATAGTCTCTGTAATCCCAATACCCTTCGGTATAATAAGCGCCAAACTTCTCTGCTTCGGCACAAATTGCCGAGTGACTGATTCCGTTTGGTGATCCAAAAATCTTGGGTAGTGCAGAATAAATAATGTCCCGCATATAACTATACCGCCCCCGGAACAACACAAATTTGTGCGTTTCGTTGGAAGCTCGAAGCTCCATCATTTTTTCCGCAATCATATCCATAGCTTCCTCCCAGGTAATCGGTACGAACCTGGGATCCTCATTGCGTCCCTTCTTGGGATTGGTGCGTTTCATGGGCACCTTAATCCGATCAGGATCATATACCTGCTGAAGTGCCAGATGCGGTCGGGGACAAATTTCACCATGATTGGCTTTACTATAAGGATTTCCGCGTAATGCCACTGCCCGGCCATTGATAACTTTTACCTGAACCGGACACCAGCTGGTACATCCCTGACAGGTAGAAGCGATCCATTTACTGACCAGCTCTTTTTGAGCCTCTTCGGGAGAGGCCATCGCAAAATATTTCAACATGGGAGAACCGGCCATCAAGGCTGCCATACTTAAACCACCCATTCCCTTTAAAAATCCTCTTCGGGTCACTTTTTTGTTTACGACTTCTTCCACTTGCCCTTCTAATTTCATCTTCATAATCATGACTCCACTTTTTCCTTACAATAAAGGATTGAGGGGTAAACTCAATTGACCAGCCAGAACAACCGCCAAGCGGAAGAAAAATCCGCCGAAAAGTATCAGAAAACTGGTGACCATAATAATTACTACCTGCAAGCGGCGGTCTTTCTCTTCGCCTTTCAAGATGGCTATTCCTCCTAAAAGCAGGGGTAATATTAAACCCATACCAATACCTAAGAACCAGAACATGGGACCATAATGCTCATTCGCAAGGGCCAAAGCCTGTCGGTCGGTTAAAACCCCAAACCGTAAACTAAGCCACCATAAAAAGAAAGTAAAAAGTTGAAGCAAAATTGCACCGACCAGAATGTTTCGAACTACTTTCATGTCATCAATAAACTTTGCAAAATGATCACCATCATCCAGGCGACCCGCCAATTTCATTCGAATCAGGTGAACGAGCATTACGGCGGCAATACCGGTTGTAATGAAACCCAGAATCGCTGCTACGACTGTCGGTCCAGTGTTCCACAGGGGGCGAGATACATTAATTGCAAGCAATAATCCATGATAAGTGCCGACTATAATTGACAGTGGTACCAGAATGCGGCCCAACGTTCGATGATTGGTACTGTCTTCATCAATGTTGTTTAATTTACGGGCATACATAACACCCAGGATTACCAACAACGGTTGGAATATGCCCCCCCACCATAGTGGAGAGTGGGGGTTAAAATTAATGAGAGTATTAAAGGCATGGAATGGACGCCCCAATTTTAATAGAAGGAATACTAAACCCAAAGTCACCAGAATCGGGGACATCCAGGCAGCAGTTTGACGAATACGGCGATATTTTCCCTGAAAGAATTCATCCACAAAAACCGCAAAGAGAATGGAACCCACACCTGCCCCACCGAGGAACAGGTCCATGGCCACGCGCCAATCCCATGCCAAACCAGGATACGTATTGTAAATGATTTCAGGATTCATGATCCTCTCCCTTTATTATTTAAACACCCAGTAAAAAGTTAGCCGAGGAATAATATCAGTATCGGGTTTCACTCCTTCATCATTTTCTTCGTAAACCACCGCTTCAATATTGGGCATTAAGTGCACATTCTTAATGGGGGTGAAATCCAAACCGCCAACAAAGAAGGTGGACCTGGCGGTAGGGTCAAATGGGATATAGGCAATGGCGTCGCCTTTAGGATTGGGGTCCAACATGTTATCTACCCGCAGGAAGAAATTCAGCGTTTCGCTCATCTGGCCGGCGATAAATACCGAAGCCATATCCAGTACTAAGTCTTCACTGCCTTCCTTCTTACGAATTTGCCGAACGTAATGCAGCCCAACACGAATGCGATCAGTCTTATAAGCAGCAAACCCCTGGGCAGTAATCTGTGATGTGACATCCAGCAGCCCATCATAGTCACCATAAAATTGGAGAATAATATTTTTGGCCGGATTAAAAGTAATCGCCGCCAATATTTTCTTCCCCTTGTTCGTTTCCGATTTATTGCTGTTTCCATTGGCAAACATCACATGGTATTTCACAATTCCCTTTTCCACTAAACTGCCCTTCGCAGCAATACCAAAATCGCGGGAACTGCCGAATTTCTGTAAATCTAACGGGGTTTTCTCCACCGAACGATATCCCCATACCTTTTCCAACACCTCCCATGTGGGGGTTGGTGAAATGCCCAGAATAATCTGGTGCCGGCCGTTTTTGTATTTCAAATAAGCATCCTTTACAAAAGGAACAGCAGTAGCCTTGGTGGAAAAATCGCCCGGATGCAACATCTCCAATCGCAACCGCACGGAAAAGGCCTCGTTGAGTTTGCGGTCGTACGTAAAATAAATTCGCCGGAACCAGAAGCCGTTACGTTCTTGCAGGTCTGTTTTGTGATTTTTCAGAATGTAGTAATAATCTCCAAACATATACCCACTAAACTTACCGGCAGGCTTTTCGCCGGCCAACGACAGAGAAAAGGTAATACCGAGCAGAGCAACAACTACGTACTTAATCCGCTTCATGATGATCCCTCGTGATTTGTTGAGTTTCTTGGGTTAAAGGAGAACGAATCTCTTGTTTAAATTCTCTAATACCTCGTCCCAAACTCCTGGCAATTTCAGGCAATCGCTTGGCGCCAAACAGCCCAATAATTACAATGGTAATGACCAATATTTCCGTCGGGCCCAGACCGAACATGTTCAACTCCTTTTATTGATGTCAATTATTCCTTTTCAAGAACAATGCCAGGGATTCAAGAAGGAGGTTTTCGGGGTAAGGAAATAGCATTAACCAATTGTTTTACAACAAATTACAAAAAATAAATAAACACCTGAAATCCAGAGGATAACCATCTGGATATTTTAAAAATCCGCGGATTTTCGTGAAGCAGAAGCGAAATCTCGCTTTAATACACACGTTGTTGTCGGTAGGGACTACAGGCGGTACTTTTTTAATTTGGAACGCAAGGTGGAGGGTGGAATATGCAATAACGCAGCAGCCTGGGCTTGATTTCCTTCGCTCTGCCGGAGGGCATCCTGAATGAGTTTTTTCTCAATAGTATTTAAAATATCATCCAGGGCCATTTGACCCAAGCAGACTTCCGGAACAGAACAATCCGGTTGGCTGATTTCGAGAGGAACCATTTCAGGACGAATTTCATTTTGGCGGGCCAACAAAAGCATCCGCTCCACCACATTTTTCAGTTCCCGGACATTGCCGGGCCAGTGGTAATTCGCTAAACAATCCATGACCTGAGGGGAAATTCGGAATTGGCGCCCACCAGTCAGTTGGTCAACAAAATAACGGTATAAAACGGGAAGATCTTCCAGGCGTTCCCGCAGCGGAGTCAGGTGAAGGGGAAACACGTTCAGGCGATAATACAAATCTTCCCGAAATTTCCCTTCTTGAATTAACTTACGTAAATCGGCCTTGGTAGAGGCGATGATCCGCACATCCACGGGGATTGGTTGATTGCTCCCCACCCGTTCAATTTCTTTTTCTTGAAGTACCCGCAGCAACTTGACCTGCAGTTCCAGGGGGATATCGTCGATATCATCCAGGTAGATGGTACCCCCATCGGCCTGTTCAAAACGGCCAATCCGTTCCTTTATGGCACCGGTAAACGCCCCCTTTTCGTGTCCAAATAATTCACTTTCAAACACCTCCTGCGCCAGAATTGCGCAACTTACTTTAACCAGCGGCTTGTCCTTCCGGGGGCTATTGTAATGGATGATATTGGCGACCAATTCTTTTCCGGTTCCGGTTTCCCCGGTAATTAACACGGAAGCATCGGACGCTGCGACGGTTCGAATCATTTCCTTAATTTGGCGCGCCGCCGGGCTATCCCCAACAAATGCTTCAATGGGATAATGCCTGGAAAGTTGTTTTTTAAGCTGAATATTTTCGTTTTTTATCGACTGCAACTCCTTTAACCGTTGCAAGATCAATAACAATTCATCGCTGTGAAACGGTTTGGTGAGGTAATCATAGGCGCCTTTTTTCATGGCCTCCACGGCCGAATCCACTGAGCCGTAAGCCGTCATCATAATGACTGTTATGTGTGGGAATTTGGATTTTATCCGTTCCAGAAGGGTCATACCGTCCATACCCGGCATTTTCATATCGGTCAGCACCACATCAACCGGTTGTTTTTGCAAGGTTTGCCAGGCTTCATTCCCATCGACAAACCCCACCGCCCGGTATCCGGCATCGGTTAGCTCATCCACCAAAGAAACCCGTAAAATCTGTTCATCTTCCACCACAAAAATGGTCATGGTCTATCCCCTACCTTTTGATTTCGCACCGATTTTTCGCCCCGACTGGATAATTGGGGAGAGAGTGGTAACGTAATGGAAAACGTCGTGCCCCGATTCAATTCACTGCTAACTGAAATATTTCCGCCATGGGCCACGATGATGTTGTAACAGACTGACAGCCCCATCCCCGTTCCTTTGCCGATGTCCTTGGTTGTATAAAAGGGGTCGAAAATTTTGGTTAAATTTTCCTGAGGGATTCCTACCCCGGAATCTTTCAGGAAGATTTCCAACGTATTCTGCTTATGTTTTACGCCAATATAAATACTTTTGGAAGCCGCCTGGGATTGTAAAAACCGCTCTTCAATGGCATCAATGGCATTGAGCAATAAATTCACCATTACCTGCTCCAGATGATGCCGACTGGCATAGATGGAGGGTACATTTGGCGGAACCTCTTTTGTAATGGCAATGCGGTGTTTTTCCAGTTTGTAGGCGACCAAAAGCAGCGCCGTTTCGATAACCTCTTCAATATTGACCGGAGCAAAATCCATCTCCCGGGGACGGGCATAATCCAGTAAACTGCGCACCACCGTGGCGATCCGGTTGGTGGCCTCCTCCATCAGCTCCAGGTACATTTTAGTCTGCTCCACATTCTGCGGATTCTGTTTTAACCGCCGCAGGCAATTTTGTATTCCTGCAATGGGATTATTGATCTCATGCGCCAACCCGGCCGAAAGGGTGCCCAGGGAGGCCAGCTTTTCGGATTGCACCAATTGCGCGTAGGCTGCTTCCAGCTCCTGATGGGCATTTTCAAGCCGCTCAATCATGGCGTTAAATTTTTCCGTTAATACATCCAATTCATCGGTCGCACGGAAAACCATGGGAAATTTTCCGAATAATTTTTCCCGAATCCGCACCCAGGGATGCTTCTTGTAACGGAGTGAATCCAGGTCAATGCCTTCGGCAATTTCACTAATGGAACGAATGGGATGCGTGATGACGTGGGAGAAAAATAACGCACCCAATATGCCAAATACCAGAAAAATGAAAACCATCATTAACAATTGATGCATGGTAGTATTTACATTCTCCATAAGCGAATTTTCACGAATACCAACCCGAACCACTCCTATTTCCGGTGTTAAGATAGGAACCGCAATATCCCGAATTATCCAATTCGGTTGCTCTACAATTTCCAACAAACGAATGCTTTCCGGTTGATTTTCGGCCAAATGATTGGCATGTAGAATACCGCTAGGTACAGTGTCTGTAAAATTGTGGATAATGATGTTATTTTGTTTATCCCACACAAAAACGTATGCAATAGAAGAATCAATTTTTACAATGTCTTCAATCCAGCTTTGAATAGCAATGTAATCCTCATACAACAAGGGATTTACAGATAAAGAAGCCAATTGCTGGGCAATAAAAATTCCCCGTTTTTCAGACTCTGCCCCCAGGGAACGAGTAATACTTTGGTTTAAAATATATAGATTGATGGAACCGAATAAAGCAACAATAATGACTATGGCAATTGTAAATTTCCAGAATAATGGTAAATGAATCCGTTTCATGGAACAGCCATTCTCTTATTCCTGAGTATACCAGAATAATTCACCGTATCCCCACGAATAAACCGGTCAATATTCAGCTGGGACAAAATCTGTTGGCCTTTCGAATCGCGGTGTAAATTGAGAAATACAGTTTGTAATTGTTCCTTTAATTTCGGGTTTAACCCTCTGGGCACTACAATGGGAGGCATACCAAACGGCTCAGATTTTTCAATCACCCGTAAATTTTCCACCAGTATGGGATTATTCTTTGCCAGATAATCAAAAATTAATCCATCCACACTGGCCCCATCCACCAGTTTTCGGGCTACGGCCTGAATGGAATAATCATGGGCATAAGTAAAAATGGTTTTACTGAAGAAGCGGTGCAAGGTAAACCCCAATTCTTTAACCCGTCGTAACGGATAATAATATCCCGTGTTCGAAAGGGGATCCGTCAGCGCAAAGCGTCTATTTTTTAAATCAATCAACTGGCGATACGGGGAATCCTTATGGACAATGATGTAAGCCTGATAATATGCTTTATTATTAATCACCGGGACGGCAATAATTTCCATATACCCTTCCGGAAGGGCATACACATAGGCTCCGGAACAGATAAAGGCAATATCCACCACCGCTTTCTTAAGGAGTTCATTTACCTCCTTGTAACTCTTCCGTTGTTTAAATTGAATAGGCCGACCTAATTGTTGCGAGATGTATTCTACCAGTTTTTCGTAATAAATATAGGTCTCTTTAGGCGAGGTCATTGCCGAAATAGCCAGACTAATCGGTTCGTTGAAATCCGAAGGTAAGGTATGTCGTTTTAGGGTATCGGATGAATGAAGGGAGATTCTGACGACAGGCCTATCTTTTTGCTGTGCCCCCTCGCATGCAAAAAATACAACAACAAACAACAATATGTAAAAGAACCGAGCCATTTTTCCCGGCCTTTTTTTGAAAAAATAGGCATAAAAATTTTAAAGGTAAATACTTTTTAATTTTCGATGACTGAACCGTAATAGAGCCTGTCCGTTTTGGGAAAACAATTCCTCCTTTTAATGGGAGGCCAACGGGACTAACCATAAAAAATTATTGTATTTAATTTCCTTCCACGGCCACCACCGGGGCGGGGGTAAACTGTAAGGGAATCGCGCAGGGCTGCTGTTTTCCGTTCGGGAGCGTTCAACTCCACCCCATTCAACTCGGGGATCCTCCCCAAGCCGCTCAACGTTTTCCTTTTAAGTCAATTGCACAACGAGATGCAAACCTCAAGTCCACTCTCCGGTAAACGGTCCAAAACCGAACGCCTTCTAAACCCCTTTGTTGTGTCCGTTCTTTTCCTCCATCCGGTTAACCCGGACTTTTTCCGTCTTGGTTTTCCTCATCGATGTACACTCCTCGATGCCTGAAAGCGATTCCGAGATTGATGAGGCTAACCACCATCAGCAAAACACTTAACAGAGTGAATACATTCGTCCGAAACGGCACCATTGGAGGGATATCCGAGGCCCGCATAATCGACCTCATCTCTGGAAAAAACACCAGGATGATGACAAACATCATGAATAAGGTGAATAACGCTTTCTGCTTTAACCAGCGTTCCGCTTTAAACCGATACCCCCGGTAAACCACCAGCAAGATTCCTGATACAAATCCAACGATGAATCCGGGTACCATTAATCCATAAAATATTTGAGACACCAAGTAAAGCATAGAAGCCGATTGTGGATGAGCGTTCAGCAGTAGAGTGATATACAGGATCGAGGAAATAAAGAGACCATTTCCCAGATAATGCAGGATACGGAGGGCCAGGACCACCAAGGGTTGACGTCCTACTTTTCTTTATCGTCCTTTTCGTCCGTTTTAAAAATTTTAGCGGCTTTCTTTAAATCTTCCGATGTTGCCTGGGCCGCACGTAAGTTCTCCTGTTTAATCCGTTCATACACTTCCTCCCTGAAGACGGCAATTTCTCGAGGCGCCTCTATTCCTAACTTGACCTGCTTACCATCGATATCTACAACGGTAATTTTTATATTATCACCGATGTTTATAGATTCTCCCAACCTCCTTGTTAATACTAACATAGGAGTACCTCATCACTTTAGTTTGACGGAATTTAAAGAACATGGAAAACAAAGTCAATAGATAAAATCTAACCTATAAATAAATATTAATTTACCCAAAATTATTATCCAAGCTTTTTGGGGATTCCTGTATAAATTCCTGTATCTCGTTTTGAGCAGAAATCTGTGCCTCCCGTAAACCGTTCTATTTTTCGTACCCGTTCAGGTTCCCAATATCTAATGAAATCCACTGATCTTCCGTTAAACGGATCACATCCATCTTTTTATCTAAAATGGTTATGTGTTTTATTCTTTACTCAAGAATGTAGGGTATAGGAATGAAATTTCCAAAAACAAAACGAAACTTTTTTTCTGATCCGAATTTGGGAGGTGACCACTAAACCCATCGCCCCCCCGATTTTTCGGAGGGGCGCCATCGCTCAGCGATGAACCAGCGCCGGTTTTATCCGGTGAGTAAATGCCCAGCGAAGGCGTTGCAAGAGGGTCCGCTTTTGTAACCGCCGTTCCCGGAAAGGAGCTCGCACGGTATGGTGTCCCCACCAGAGTCCGATCACCACACCAAGGAGAATGGACGCGACAAAGATGATCATGATGGTTCTATGTGCCATCCAGGCCTCAACCATCCTCCTCACCCCCTTTTTCTAATAATATGAGACTTTGAAGAAAATAGTCAATTCTCCTTCGATACCAAAAGGGCTTAAATCCAGCTTAAATTTTCCACGTCCTTCGTACAATTCCGGTACTTTTATGCTAATGGATTTCTTCTGTTCCACGCGGCCTGTTCCTCCACAATGAAAGCACCGGAAAGGGAAACTGACTCCCCGCCCCCCACAGGAAGGACAATCGGTATGGATGGGAACATCCAGGGTCAAATTTCCCCCGGTTTTAGCCTCTTCCGGTGTCAGGACAATCTCCACGGCCAGTTCTTCCGGCAGGTAATATTGGGGTCGACGCCCCGCCGGCCGTTTCCGGAATCCGCCTTCCCGACGCAAGGATTCTACTTCTTTCAATAGTATTTCCAGGTCGGAAAATAAACGCCCCAGCGTGCCTTCCATGGGGTAATAACGGCGATGTTCTTGCCGGCGGATTTTCTCGTCGTATACCCGACGCTTTTCTCTGCTGCTTAACACCTCGAACGCTTCCTGCACCTCCAGAAAGCGCTCCACATCCGAGGTTTCCCCCATGTCCGGGTGATACTTCCGTACCAGTTCCCGGTAAGCCTTCTTAATCTCTTCCAACGAGGCATCCCGGCGCACACCCAGTATGGCGTAGTAATTCTTCATAAAGGTCCCTCCTTTCACCTTTATGAAGAGCCTCTTTTCCCGCCTCCACGGGATCTATCCTTCGGCGCTATATTTATTTTCTTCCTGGCTGTATTTTCCAACCACCACCTTACTGGGTCGTAGCAATTTTTCCTTCAGCCGATAACCCTCCTGATAGACTTCGACGACTTTTTCATGTTCTTCCTTCTGCTTTGTCGGCCGGGTCATCAGGGCCTCATGAATTTCGGGATTGAAGGTTTCACCCAGCGACTCGATCTTTTCCAGACCCTCTTTTTCCAATATCGTCTTCAGTTTTTCGTAAATGATTCGAGCGCCTTCTCGCATACTCTGTTCATTCGCACCTGCTGCGGCGTTATCCATCATGATTTTAAAATCGTCCAGTACCGGCAGCAATTTCTTGAAAATCTCACCTTTTATAAAATCGGCCAATTCCAATTGTTCCCTCTCAACCCGTCGCTTGTAATTTTGGAACTCCGCCAGCAGGCGCAGATGTTTTTCCTCCAGTTCTTCGATTTTCTTCTCATAATCTTTTCGTATTTCTTCCGTTTCAGGGGTTTTGTCTGTCAGGGCGGTGGGCTGTCCCGGTGCGTCTGCCCGCCCCTGGTTTTCCACAAACTCGACATTCACCTGTTTCGCCTGATCGGACGCCTGTTTGGATCTGTTTCTATCCTCATTGACCATTGGAATGTTTCACCTCCTCTTTCGGATTGACCCTATCGGGAAAACGGTCAGGGGAGGACGCCCTCCGTCCTCCCCTGCTTATGTTCTTATTTTTCTTTATTATCGTCGTCGACCACTTCAAAGTCGGCTTCTTCCACGTTTTCGCCGCCGCCGGGGGATGATCCCTGTGCCGTGGAACCGGCGGTAGCGGTCTGCTCCGAGGTCGCCTGCTGATAGAGCTGCGACGAAGCTTCGTTCCAGACCTGGGTCAGGGCATCGGTCGCAGAGCGGATTTCGCTGATGTTATCGGTTTTCATCGCCTCCTTCACCCGATTGACCGCCGCTTCCACTTTATTTTTCGTGGCGGCATCCAGCTTATCGCCATATTCTTTAAGATTCTTTTCGGTCTGATAGATCAATGCATCGGCAGCGTTTCGGGCATCAATCAATTCCCGGCGTTTTCGGTCCTCGGCCGCATGTTCTTTGGCATCCTTGATCATGCGTTCGATTTCTTCCTCGGTCAAACCACTGCTGGCCTCGATGCGGATCTTTTGTTCCTTACCGGTGGCCAGATCTTTGGCCGATACATGCAAGATTCCATTGGCATCAATATCAAACGTGACTTCTATCTTGGGCACGCCCCGTGGTGCAGGGGGAATGCCATCCAGGATAAATCGTCCCAGGGTACGATTGTCCCTCGCCAGTTCTCGTTCCCCCTGTAACACGTGGATTTCCACCTGGGTCTGGTTATCGGCGGCGGTGGTAAAGATTTCGCTTTTGCGCGTGGGGATGGTGGTATTGCGCTCAATCAATTTGGTAAATACACCACCCAGAGTCTCGATTCCCAGGGAAAGGGGGGTCACATCCAGCAATAACACATCCTTCACATCTCCGGCCAACACCCCAGCCTGAATGGCAGCCCCAATGGCCACCACTTCGTCGGGATTGATTCCCTTATGCGGCTCTTTGCCAAAAAATTCTTTTACCAGCTGTTGCACCCGTGGAATCCGGGTCGATCCACCAACCAGGATCACTTCATCGATATCTGATGGATTCAGACCCGCATCTTTCAAAGCCATTTCGCAGGGTCCCAGCGTTTTCTGCAACAGGTCCTCGATCAACTGTTCGAATTTGGCGCGAGTAATGGTCATTTGTAAATGCTTGGGGCCGCTGGCATCGGCGGTAATAAAGGGCAGATTGATGTCGGTCTGAAGCGTGCTGCTCAGTTCAATCTTGGCTTTTTCGGCGGCTTCCCGCAATCGTTGCAGGGCCATGGGATCCTTACGCAGATCGATACCATGGTCTTTCTGAAATTCATCGGCAATGTAATCCACCAACCGCTGGTCGAAGTTGTCTCCACCCAGATGCGTGTCTCCATTGGTGGCTTTCACTTCGAATACACCATCCCCGATTTCGAGAATGGAGATATCAAATGTCCCTCCACCCAGGTCATAAACCGCAATTTTTTCGTTTTTCTTTTTATCCAAACCGTAAGCCAGGGAAGCGGCGGTAGGCTCGTTAATAATGCGCAATACGTTTAATCCCGCAATTTCGCCGGCTTCCTTGGTAGCCTTTCTCTGACTGTCGTTAAAATAAGCCGGTACGGTAATCACCGCGTCGGTCACTTTTTCCCCCAGATAATCCTCCGCCGTTTGCTTCATCTTCTGCAGGATCATGGCCGAAATTTCCTGAGGGGTATAATCTTTCCCGTTCACCTCCACCATCGCCAGATCGTTGCGACCCCGCTTCACTTTATAGGGCACCATCTTAATCTCTTCCGGAACCTCATTATAACGGCGTCCCATAAAGCGCTTGATGGAGTAGACTGTGTTTTCGGGATTGGTAATCATTTGCCGCTTTGCCGGCGCCCCCACTAAAATCTCCCCCGATTTGGTAAAACCGACTACCGACGGTGTGGTCCGGCTTCCCTCTGCATTGGGAATAACAATGGGCTCGCCGCCTTCCATCACCGCCACTACGGAGTTCGTCGTCCCCAGATCGATACCAATGATTTTTTTGGCCATATTATCAACCTCCTTTTCTTCAAATTTTAAACGATTGTATTCACTCTCATAATAACCCGTTCGATGGCTTCCATGTTGGCATGATGCTCCGCGTCCAACTCCCGGAGCACCCGGGCATGATGCCAGAAACCATAATCTTCGGCCCAGTTGGCCTCTTCCATTAAACGTTCTCCCAGCTCCTTTTCCACCACCAAGAGCTGAGTGAATTCCCCATCCGGTTTGGCCTGATAGGTCGATTCAATATGCCGGTCCACCTCACCACCCAACTCCACAATCAATCCGGCAATTTTCTGCGCATGGTCGTGTTCTTTCCGGGCAATCGATAACACCTCCTTTCTCAAATGCTCATAGGGCAACAACCGCGCCTCGGCTTCCAATTCCATGGCCAGAATCTTTTCATCGTTATAATTGCGCTGCAATTTCCGGATCAGTTCCTGCCGATACTCCTTTTTACCTTTCGCATCCACTTGTAACCGCTCGATCCATCGGTTAACGGTTCGCAGGATCATGACTTTCCCCTTATTTTATTGAATTCGAATCTCTTTCACGCGTTCGTCGGCTTTCTTCTTCAGGGAAATTTCCAGAATGCCCTGGCGGTATCGAGCAGAGATCGAATCGGTATCAATGTCTTCCCCCAGTTCAAAGATGCGTTCGTAGCGGGCGTTTTTGCTTTCCCGTAACAGGAACTTTTGTACATTTTCATAGTCTTTCTTTTCGCCCTCGATGTGTAACTGCCCATCTTTTACGTAAACTTTTAAACTGTCCCGCTTCACATTGGGCATTTCCAGCAACAACACGAACTTATCCGGCATTTCGTAAATATCCGTGGCGGGACGATAGGCGACTTTTTTCACCTCTTCAACGCCAGAGACGTCGGCCGGCGCATTGTTTACCCTGACTTGTTCGACCATTGTTTTCACCTCCTTTTTAATCGATAGTCACGTTATTGAATTTTTACATCAATTTTTTTCGGTCGCGTTTCTGCCCTTTTATCGATGACAATGAGAAGAATACCATCTTCGTAGCGCGCCTTGATTGTTTCGAGATCGGCATCTTGGGGCAAGGGCAGGGTCCTCTGGAATTTCCCATAGGGCAACTCTTCCCGTATTTTCTGACAATTCTCCGAAAACCGGGGTTCTTTCCGTTCTCCGGAAAGATAGAGCGTTCCGTCTTTAACCATTAATTTGATATCCGCCTTATCCACACCCGGAATTTCCACGAAATAGGTATAATTCTGATCGTTCTCCACGATATCGACCACCGGATGCATTGCTCTGCTGGCCAACTGCACATCCCCGCTAAATACACTATTGAGCAGTTCGTTTAACTGTTGACGAAATTCGTTAAACTCCTTTAAAAAGTCCGGTCCCCATTGAGGGAATCCTCGTTCCACCATTCTACCACCTCCTTTTTTCCTTTCCGCACGATTTTAATTACAAATTTGATGCCAAGCCGGGGGAATTTAGCTAACTACAATTAAAACAAGCGATTATAATAATTGCTTCCGTCCGCGGGATGGTCGCGTGTTCATCACGAAAATGTCACCCTGCCATTTATTATGCCAGGGTGACAATACCCAACAGGGAAGTTGATGCGCTCGACGTTTGATGTTCCTATAAGGTCGAAAAAAACAGCTGGTGATTGTTGATGACTAAAAATGGTTTACCTTTTAATCGATGCCCGATAAACGGTGAATTGGAGGATTTGGAAAGGAAGCGTTCTTCTTTTACCTGCCATTCTGCTTCGGGATCGAAAACGGTCAAATTGGCTGGAACATCCGGTTGAATGCCGGGAATCGGCAAGTTCAGTATGCGGTAGGGATTGACGGCAAATTTTTCGATAATTTGAACCAGTGTAAGCACTCCGGTATGGTAAAGGTGGGTCAGGCTTACTCCTAAAGCCGTTTCCAGACCAATGATGCCAAAGGGGGCACGTTGGTACTCGGCTTCTTTCTCTTCCCAGGAATGGGGGGCGTGATCGGTGGCAATAACCTCGATCGTACCATCTTTCAGGCCTTCCAGCAGTGCCCGACGATCGGCTTCGGTTCGTAGGGGCGGATTCATTTTGGTATTGGTATCAAAGGAGCGCACCGCTTCCTCGGTCAGGCTGAAATGGTGAGGCGTGGCTTCGGCGGTGACCCGAATACCCTTGGCTTTTGCCTGCCGCACCAGCTCCACCGATTTACCGGAAGACAGATGAGCCACATGGAATCGGGCACCGGTGTACTCGGCCAACATGATATCCCGGGCCACCATAATGTCTTCCGCCACGGTGGGGATACCGCCTAAGCCCAGGCAAGTGGACGTATAGCCTTCGTTGATGTCCCCGCCTTCCGTCATGGTGATATCCTCTTCGTGCCCAATGACGGGCACATCTACCATGCGGGAATATTCCAGGGCCCGTCGCATCATTTCGGCGCTCATCACTGGACTTCCGTCATCGGATATGGCTACCGCACCCTGTTCCACCAGTTCCAGAATCTCGGTCAGCTCTTTCCCTTCCCGCCCCTTGGTTATGGCGGCAATGGGGTGCACATCCACTAGGGCATTTCGGGAACGATCCTTAATGTATTGAATGATTTCCTGAGTATCGATAGGGGGTTGAGTATTGGGCATACAACACACCGTCGTAAATCCACCGTTGGCCGCCGCCAGCATACCGCTTTCGATGGTCTCTTCATCCTCCCGCCCCGGTTCGCGCAGGTGGGTGTGCATATCCATCCAGCCGGGAGAAACCACTTTGCCCGTCAGATCGATGATCCGCCCCTCAAAAGCGGCCTCATTGACCTGCCCAACCTGGGTAATCACACCGTCCTGAATGACAATATCGCCCCGCATGTCCACATCGCGGGAGGGATCGATAATACGGGCGTTTTTTAACAACAACCGCCTTGGAACAGACTGATACGCCTTGCGACTGATAATCACGGTTTTAGTTAATTTCACTTTTCCCTCCTGCCAATAAATACAACACCGCCATGCGCACGGCCACCCCGTAAGTGACTTGTTCCAGGATGACGGAGTGTTCACTGTCCGCCACATCGCTGGATATTTCCACCCCTCGGTTCATAGGCCCGGGATGCATAATCAACAATGTTCGGGTGGCCTTTTCCAGACGTTCCCGAGTAATGCCGAAGTAATTGTGATACTCCCGCAAGCTGGGGAACAACCCCTGGCGTTGCCGTTCCAATTGCAGCCGCAGAATGTTCAATACATCCGCCTGGGGAATCACTTCGTCGACATTGTAGTAGACTTCCACGCCCAGTCGTTCGATGTCCTTAGGGATTAACGTCGAGGGTCCACAGACCAGCACCCGGGCCCCCATGGTTCGTAAGCCGTAGATATTGGACATGGCCACACGGGAATGGGAGATATCGCCCACCAGGGCCACGGTAATGTCTTGCAGGCGTCCCAACTTCTCGCGAATGGTCATCATATCCAGCAACGCCTGCGTGGGATGTTCATGCCCACCATCGCCGGCATTGATGACATTGGCATCCACCACCCGGGTCAGCAGATGAGGAGCGCCGGGAGAGGAATGCCGGACCACAACCATATCAATTTTCATGGCTTCAATATTGCGTACCGTATCGATCAACGTTTCCCCTTTTTTCACGGAGCTGGCCGCTGCGGTAAAATTGATGATATCCGCCGACAGGCGCTTCTCGGCCAGCTCGAACGATATGCGGGTACGCGTAGAGGGTTCAAAAAACAGATTGACCACCGTTTTTCCCTGCAAAGTGGGTACCCGCTTGATCGGCCGCTCCAGTATTTCGCGAAACGACCTCGCGGTATTTAAAATGGTGGTGATTTCTTCTCGAGTCACGCCGTCCATCCCCAACAAATGCTTGCGATCAAGCCTCATCGCTTCCTCTTCTTTTTCATTGGTCACCAACAGACCCGGAACCACCCCGCCGGGTATCCGGGTGGTTCCGTCTTAGGAAGCACCGCCCCGGGGCGATTCCACTAATAGCACGGCATCTTCGTCATCCACTTCGCTCATCCGGACACTGATTTCTTCGCCGATGGATGTGGTGATCTCCTTACCCACAAAGTCTGCTTTAATGGGCATTTCCCGATGACCTCGGTCCACAAGAACCGCTAAATAGATCCGAGCGGGTCGACCAAAATCCATCAAAGCATCCAGGGCCGCACGCACCGTGCGGCCGGTAAACAGCACATCGTCTACCAGGACGATGTTTTGCTCGTCTATCGCAAAAGGGATGTTGGTTACTTCCACCGAGGGTTGTTTTAAACGTTGTCGGAAATCATCGCGATATAATGTAACATCCAAATAGCCCGTCGGTACTTCCATCCCTTCAATTTCTTTAATCTTTTTAGCCAGCCGCTCGGCCAGGTAAGCACCCCGAGTACGCAAACCGATGATGACCAGATTCCGGGTCCCTCGATTTTTTTCCAGAATATCGTAAGCCAGGCGGTTTATGATCCGCTCCATGTCTTCACGGTTCAGAATAACGGCCTTCACTTTGGGAGAGGTCATCGCCGGTTTCTCCTTTCGCTTCGAAAAAAAATAGCCTCTGGAGAAGCTTCCAGAGGCTACAAGGCTATGGCCAGAATACCGATCCTCGACTGCGTTTCCTGCAATGTCCCTTCATTTACATCCTCAACTTGTGGGCGGTACTGGACTCGAACCAGTGACCTCTGCGATGTGAGCGCAGCGCTCTAGCCGACTGAGCTAACCGCCCATTGCCTCAAACCGGGCAAAAATTATAATGTCTGTTCCCCAAAATCAAGCCTTTTTATTCGCACCGTTATCCGGGGTCAGAGTTTCATCAAATACTGACGGGCTTTTTCCACCAATGGTGAATCGGGATAGTTGTCGATCAGATGCTGAAACTCTACGCGCGCTCGTTTCTTATCCCCCAGTTGAAAGTAGCACAACCCCAGTTTGTATTGGGCGTAGTCGTTTTTATTCGACTGTTTAAAGGTGAAGACTTTTTCGAAAGCCACGATCGCCGCGCGATAATCTCCCAGAGCGAAATAGCATTCCCCGATCCAATACTGGGCATTGTCCGACAGCGGCTGCCGGGTATCCTGCGCCAGGAGCGATTCGAACACCTGGATCGCCTGGCGATACTGCCGATTCTGAAATAACTCCAATCCCCGAGCATACTCGGCTTCATAGTCACCCTCGGCGACACCGCCGAAACTTCCGCTGGCGGCAAAACGCCGGCTACTGCCGCTGAAGCCCTTCTCACCACTTGTGAATTTCCGCAGTTCCTCTTCTTTCATCATCAACTGGGCCTTCAGATCGGCGATGATTCGTTTTTGCTCCAAGACTTGCTGGTTCAAGTTTTCCACCTGCCGCTGCAGTTGTTCCAACCGAGGATCGCGCCGGGGCATTTCGGGTTCCGCAGCCGTGCCTTCATCAATCGTTCCACCGGCTTCGTCGGCCTGTAACAATTTCATCAAATCATCTTCTCCTTCCTGAGAGGTTTCGGCAGCTTCTTGCTGGGATGCTTCTTCCCGAGAGATACCCAGCAACTTTTCAATTTCGGCGTAGTCGTCTTCCTGTCCGGTCTGCTCTTCTTCCACCACATACTCTTCATCCACGGAAGGCCGGGATGCGGCGCAACCTCCCAATACGAGCAACCCCACAAAAAGCCCAAAAACAACCAAGCAAGCCACGTATCTGTTCATGAAAGACTCCCATTATTAACCCTTTGGCCAAAATTAGATATTAAATTAAGTAAAGTCAAGATGTTAATAGCAAGAATTTATTATTTTTCCACCGTAGCAGAAAACCCCTTGCAAAAGCCATGTTGCGCTTATCGGGGGCCAGTCTTTCCAAGCATAGCTCAATTGTTCCGCTGCTCCGGATTTTTTAATTTATTCCACGCTTCCAACCACCGCAACCATTCCCGGGCGTTCTCTTCATTGTAACGGTACTTCCCCCGGGGCAACAACTTGCGATAGATGTGGGGTTGGGTTTTTTCCAACCATTGGACAAACTGCTCATACCGTTGAATGCTTTTCGGGTGCTTTTGTAGATTCATCTTTGCCACATGAACCCGGGCGATTTTTCCCTCACGAAAAACAAAGTACGTTCCGGGAAAATATTCCACCTCGGCCAATCCGAGCAGACGAAAAAACCGACTCCGCTCCACCACCGAATCCACCCACTGCGTGTCCCCGCGGGCATGCATCTGTCCAAATTCCAGCCGAGATTCCATCACCCGGTCCCATTCCAGCAACCCCCGGAGCGCCTGCCTTCCCTGCAGGGGGGGCTGTCCCGGCAAATAAAAGATCACATCTTCCGTGTGAAGCGCCAAAAGCCCCTCCACATCTCCTGCGCGATGTTTTTCCAGATACACATCGAGAATTTCTTTGTCCGGCACCGGGCGGGAACATCCCAGAAGCATTAAACCCACCCACAGAATATACCCTTTGATAAACATATTTCGCATTTCCTTACCCCCCGACTTGGAAACCGTTTTGTATCTATCAGTTGGTTTCACAATCCGAAAGAACCGTTGAAGACTATTGGCTTGTTTGTCCATCCCGTTACGCTGGGAGGCCGGGATCTGCTTCAGGAAGTCGATGCGATGGCGGAGCCGTTTCATCCATCGCGAGAAAGATAATCCCCCTCGTCTACGGCTCTTCTAAAAGCGTTGGAAAACCCAGGGATATCCATCATGGCTTTGCCGCCTCGACCCGTTGAATGATAAACCCACCTCTCTTCTTGCCCGATCATGGGAATCGGGGAGGATACCAATTCGTTTCCTTCGGCGGTAACAGAAATATTGCCCGGCTACCCTTGGCGATGCTTCGTAGCGATGTGACGCCGCTTCCACACAATGATCAGGCCCGCCAGAAACATCAGAAGGCTAATCAATTGGTTAAATCCCAGACCGGCGATAATGAACATCTGGCTCTCATAATAACGGAAAAAATCCACCGAAAAGCGGGCGATGCCGTATAAAATCAAAAACATTCCGAAAAGGAAGCCCTCAAAACGCGGCCTTCTGTCCAGCCCCATCAATATCCCAAAAATTATTAATCCATACAAAGAAGCATAAAGCTGAGTTGGATGGACGGCCATATCTTTCATGATCAATCCGGCAGGACTATTCGGCGGAAAGGTTACCGCCCAGGGCAGATCACAGGCTTTTCCAAAGCAACATCCGTTCAAAAAACAGCCGATGCGTCCAAGAAAGATTCCCAGAGCCAGAGCGGGGGCCACCGAATCGACGACTTTCCAGAAAGGCATTCCCTTTTGCACCACATAAATCCCCCCTGCTAAAAAGCCCCCCAGGACACCGCCCAGCAGAATCAAACCACCCAGTCCAATGGTACCATCCGGCTGGATGGGTAAGAAGGTGTACAGCCATCGTCCCCGAAATTCATCCAGATGGAACAGCACATATAACAGGCGCGCGCCCACAATGGAGCTGATCATGACCACAACGGCCAGATTCATGATGTCGTTGGGATCAATTTTCCGCTGAGCCGCTTTATAATTGGTAATCCATAAGCCCAATATAAAGGCCAGAGCCAGCATCAAACCATAACTATTGATGACAAGAGGACCAATACGAAACAACTCAGGATACATGCATGCTTTCCTCGCTTTAATATTCAAAACGATGACGATAAAAGTTCAACAGCATACCGATCATGCCGAGATTGGTAAGCATGGCAGAACCTCCATAACTAATGAAGGGTAAAGGTAATCCGGTTACCGGCAACAAACCAATGGTCATTCCAATATTAATGACCATATGGAAGCCGATGACCGTAGCGATGCCGACAGATAAAATGCTAAAATAACGGCTTTTGACCAGGGATGCGATACGAAAGATGCGAAAGAGCAGCAGGGTAAAAAGAAACAGCCCCAGGGTAACCCCGACGAAACCGAATTCTTCTCCAATAACGGCGAAAATAAAATCGGTATGCTGTTCGGGAAGGAAGCGCAACTGGGTTTGGGAACCTTGTAAAAACCCCTTTCCTGTCAGTCCTCCGGAGCCGATGGCGACCATGGATTGAATCACCTGATATCCGGCCCCCAGAGGATCGGATTCCGGGTTAGCAAAGGTTAAAATTCTTTTCTTTTGGTAAGGCTGGAGTTGATTCCACAAAAAGGGGGTGATCATGCCGATGAAGATATTGAGCAGGAAATTAACAATGGCGACACGAAGCGGGCGGCGAGAATAGCCCAAATAGCCCACCAGAATCCCCATGACCCCAAAAAAGGCGTAGTAATTAAAAGAAGCGATCAGGGTTAAAAAGGGAATGATGATGAGAAACAGGTTCCCGGTGTTTAATCCAGCCCAGTAAAATACCGGTAAAACCATCACAATAAAAACCAGACCGGTGCCCAGGTCGGGCTGCTTTACGATGAGTAAAAACGGTAACAGGAAAAACATGGAAGCTGTCAGGAAATAGCGGACCTGGTTGATATTAATCCGTTCGCTGGCCAGGTACCGGGCCACCGCCATCAGGGTGGCAATTTTGGCAATTTCAGAAGGTTGAATATTGAAGGGTCCCAGACGCAACCAGCGGGTCGCCCCCATGCCCCGGGTCCCCACAAATAAAACCATCAGCAACAACAGTAAAGCCAGGCCATAAAATACATAGGACAGATTGAAAAACGTGCGGTGGGGGATGAAGGCGATAATCACCATACCTATTGTTCCCACCAACACCCAAAACAGTTGAAACATGAAATAATTGGTTCCCTTTCCGCTTTGAATAGCCGGATAAGAAGAAGAGTACAGCGCCACCAATCCCATGCCGATGAGTCCAAAAACGGCCAAAAGGAGCCAGGGATCCACCTGTTTGAACCAGCGTTCAGTCATTTTGAAGCGCCTCCTGAGCCCGGCGCAAACTGTCTTCCCGCGCTTTTTGCCTTTGCTTTTCCCGAATGGCTTTCAATACGGCCCATTCCTTTCGGTAATCGAATTCCCCTCTGTAATAAAAATATTTGCGCAAAAAATTTCCGGCAATCGGTGCGGCCACGGCTCCTCCCGATCCACCATTTTCCACCAACACCACCAGAGCGATTCTCGGATCGGCGTAAGGGGCAAATCCCAAGAACCAGGCATGGGGTTTGCCGTGGGGATTTTGCGCCGTTCCCGTTTTTCCGGCCACCTCGATGCCGATTATGCTG
>WFTQ01000062.1 GCA_015485355.1 bacterium
GCCCCCATCCACCACTTCCCGCATGCCCCGATGTATTAAATCGTATATGTGGGGTTGAATCCCCTCGATGCGCCTCTCTTTTGCGGCGGTTACCTGCTCCTCCCCGGTAATTCGATCCACCAATTTTAAAATTAAATGAGGGGGATAATATCTGCCTTGATTTGCAATGATCATACCAAACTGGGCCAGCTGTAGCGGGGTCACCAGTAATTCGCCCTGCCCGATGGCCAGATTGGCCAGCATCCCCCGGGTCCAACGGCCTTTTCCGAATACCCTGTCGTAATATTCTCGGGTGGGGACCAAACCCGCATTTTCGTTAGTGAGTTCGATGCCGGTTTTTCGGCCGAACAAAAAGAGCACGCTGTATTTGCTCCAGATATCGATGCCGATTTTCAACCCCAGCTGATAAAAATATACATTGCAAGAGTTTTTAATGGCGCCCAGCAGCTCCAGCCCACCATGTCCCTCGGCATTCCAACAGCGCACGGTTTTTTTACCGATCTGGTAATAGCCGGGACAGTACGCCGACCAGGAAGGGGTGACGATTCGTTCGTTCAGAGCGGCGATGGCGGCCACCAGTTTGTAAGTCGATCCCGGAGGATAGCTACTTTGACACGCCCGATCATAAAGGGGATGGGTGGTATCCGCTATCAAGCTCTGCCAGATTTGGGGGTCGATTTTGCCGACAAAATAATCCAGATCGTAATCCGGCTTGGAGAGCATGGTGATCACCTCCCCATTGGTGACGTCGATCGCCACCAGCGCCCCACGCCTCCCCTGAAAGAGGGTGTCCGCATACTGTTGCAAGCGGGCATCGATGGTTAAATACATATCCATACCCGGATAGGGGGGAGAGTTCTTAGCGGTTTTGATCTCCTCCACCGTGCGTCCCAGGGCATCCACCCTCACATACTTAAATCCCTTCTTTCCCCGTAAATACCGGTCCGCCGCTTTTTCAATCCCCTTTTTGCCCACAATGTCGCCCAGTTCGTACTCTGGATTTCGGGTAAGCTCCCGTTCGTCCACTTCACCCAGGGTGCCCAAAACGTGAGCAAACCCATGTTTAATATTGTAATGCCGCCGAGGTTCCACTCGCCATTCCAGCCCCGGTAATTCCAGGATATTTTCCTGCAATATTGTCAGCCGTTCGGGTTGAACACTGCGAGCAATCTTTACCGGCTGAAACGGCCCCGCACGCCGGAGCTTTTGCCGGATGGTCGCGCTATCCAGGCGGAGCAGGCGCGTTACGAACGTCAAGGTGTAAGGGGTTGTCTGCGCCGGTACCAGATAAAGGGAAAAAGAGGGACGGTTATCGGCAATCAATCGCCCATGACGGTCCAGAATATTTCCCCGAACCGGTAAACGCGTAATAACCCGGATGCTGTTTTTGGCAGATTTTTCCTGGTAAACATCCGCATATTTTATCTGCAACAGGTAAAAGCGGACCGTCAGCGTTACCACACTGAGGATGATTAACGCATAAAATACATAGATTTTGCGACTGCGCGTTTCAACGGCCATCGATCCTCTCGCAACGAATTCCAGGTTGAATGGAGTATTGTTGCCTTAAATTCTGGGCTTCAACCAGCCGCCTATGACATAATAGACCAATGCCCCCACCAGTACCGTGTAAAACAGATTGGGAAGAATGTAAACGAAAAGAATCAATCTCCAGGAAAACGCCTTGCCCAGCGTATCGATAAAAAAATAGATCAGATCGTGGACCAACCCGGCGATTAGCAGCGTAAGAATAAATTGACTCTGCTCCCGAAAATATTTTACCAGACCGGCCGATAAATACCCGGTAATGGATTTGGACAGGGCGCCCAGGCCCAGCATATGGGCCGAGACCAGATCGCCGGCCAATCCGGATAAAAAGCCCGCCGTGGTCGCAGCATTCTGGTTGACATGCATGGAAAACATGACCAGCACAATCAGGATCAGATCCGGTTTCCAGTGCAGTATTTCCAGATAAGGAACAATTAAAACCTGGAGAAAAACGGCTCCTAAGAACAAAAAGGCGTACCCGATGTAGAGCCTATTCACCTGTCTGAATCTCCATCAGTTGTGCCTGAGGCCTGCGGATGACGAACACCTCTTCCAGGGCATTGTAACGCACCGCCGGTTGCACCCGAATTTCCTTAAAAAATTCATATTCGTTTTCCCGGATGTCCGTAACCACGCCGATTTTCAACCCCGGTGGATAAATTTTACTCAATCCCGAGGTAATAACCAATTCACCCGTTTCCACCGAAATATTTTTGGGAATATACAACAATTCCAGCCAGGAATTTCCCGACCAGGCGATGACCCCCACTTCCCGACTGCGCTGCAACCGGGCACTGACCAGGGAGTTATGATCCATCAGCACCTGAGCGATGGATTGGTGGGGTGTGGTGACAATGATCTTTCCCACCAGTCCGTCGGCACATATTACCGGATAGTTTTTAAAAACACTATCGGTTTCTCCCACATTCAGGATCAACGATCGAACCCCTTCCTCAACACCGTTTCCGATTACCCGAGCCGCAACCAATGGATACGGATAACCTTTTTTAATATTCAACATGCGCCGCAACCGGGCGTTTTCCAGTAAGGCTTCCCGCAATTTTTGATTGGTCAATTTCAAGCGGAAGTTTTCCTGCCGGAGCATCCGATTTTCCTCGGCAGTGATCTGGATAACCTCTATTTTTTCTTTCACGGCATGCAGTAGGGCGATCCCCTGCAACAAGACCAGCCGTATGCCCCGCAACGCAGCGGCATCATTCAATCCCATCAGTACAAAAGAAAGGGCGATATAGAAGAACAGTACCAAAACAGAGCGTTTATGAAACATTGCCTGAAGGAATATTCTCATACACCCAAACCTTTAATTTGCATCCGGCCCCCACTCACCGTCGGGGCCGGCGGAAAGAGAATCGATAAAAGCAAATCGAGATGCTTGAAAAACACCGGGAGAAGACAATTATTCCGGGACCATACGTTTAACCGAGTGTTTTTCCCCCCGAAGGCCGTTTTTCAACCCTATCTCCCACCCATTTGTCCGTTTCCAAAGCGGGCCACGGTTTTTGGACCCGTAATGATATGATCCGTCTTTCTGCCACTCCCTTTTCCTGTCACAACCGTCGGCTCTTTAACAGAACCTTGTGGTAGCTGGCAAAGTCATTCAGTATTTTCCCGGTGCCCCGTACCACGCAGGTCAAAGGGTCTTCGGCAATATTCACCGGTAACTGGGTTTCCTGCATGATACGATCATCCAATCGCCGGAGCAAGGCTCCGCCCCCGGACAATATAATTCCCCGGTCTAAAATATCCGAGGCCAGTTCCGGCGGTGTTCGTTCCAGAGTTAATTTAATCGCCTCGATGATCGTGTTGATGGGTTCATTTAAGGCTTCGCGAATTTCCGCCGAGGAGACTTCCACCGTCTTAGGGATGCCATCCACCAGGTCTCGACCTTTGACGCTGGTGGTGATTTCTTCCTCCAGCGGAAGCGCCGAGCCGATTTCACATTTGAGATTTTCCGCGGTTTTTTCTCCTATCAGCAGGTTGTAATTCTTTTTAAAATACTGGACAATGGCCTCGTTCATTTCATCGCCCCCCACCCGGATGGAGGAATGCAAAACAATACCGCCCAACGAGATGATGGCGATCTCGGAGGTACCTCCTCCAATATCCACAATCATGTTTCCAATGGGTTTATCGATTTCCAGACCGATGCCGATTGCCGAAGCCATCGCCTCGGCCACCAGATAAACCTCCCGGGCACCAGCGCGTTCAGCGCTATCCCGAACGGCCCGTTTTTCCACCTCGGTTACACCCGAAGGAACACACACAACGATTTTGCCTATGCTGATACGATTTACCCGGGCTTTTTTTATGAACTCCCGCATCATAATCTCGGTGGCTTCAAAATCGGCGATGACCCCATCCTTTAACGGTCGGATGGTTAAAATGTCTTTATGGGTTCTTCCCAGCATATCCCGGGCTTCTTTGCCCACCGCAACAACCTTGCTGTTGGTGTCTTCGAAAGCGACAATGGAAGGTTCATTCACCACAATGCCCTTTCCCTTCACATAGATCAGGGTATTCGCGGTACCCAGATCGATTCCAATATCCGTGGATAAAAAATTGAACAATGCCATATACGAACGATCTCCTAATGCTTAAAATGACGGGTTCCCGTAAACACCATTGCCATGTTATGTTCGTTTGCCGCTTGAATGGTTTCGTCATCCCGGACGGATCCCCCGGGTTGAATCACCGTGACCACCCCGGATCGTGCCGCCAGGTCAATGCCGTCACGAAAGGGGAAAAAGGCATCGGAGGCCAGCACCAGGTTCTCCAGCCGCCGACCGGCCCTACGCGCCTTTTGCACCGCCAATTCCACCGCATCCACCCGGGACATCTGTCCGGCACCCACCCCGTACAATTCCTCATCCTTTACCAGCACAACGGCATTGGATTTTACGTGCTTTACGACTTTCCAGGCAAAATGCACATCTTTCCACTGTTCTTCCGCCACCGGCGTTTGCGTTACAACCTTCCATTTCCTGAAATCTTCTTCTCGATTATCGGCATGCTGAATTAAAAACGCGCCCGGTAAGTGTTTCCATTCCCACTCCGGGGCGCGAATTTCGTCCCGATCCAGCTGAAGCAAACGAAGGTTTTTCTTTTTTTGGAGTATAGCCAGAGCTTCCTCTTCAAAGCCCGGGGCAACCACGCATTCTACAAACATGCGGGCAATCTCCGTCGCCGTTTCTCGATCGACCCAACGGTTGAAAGCCACAATACCGCCGAAGGCGGAAACCGGATCGCCCCGTAGGGCCTTCCGATAGGCCACAGCCGGTCCTTGCTCCGCCACCGCAGCCCCGCAGGGATTGGTATGTTTGATAACAGCCGCCGCGGGGGAGTCAAATTCCGTCACCAGCCGGTACGCCGCCGCTACATCCACATAATTATTGTACGATAACTGTTTTCCCCACAGTTGGTTTAAATTGGACAGGCCCACAGGCCTTTCGTTGAAAAATGCATAAAACGCAGCCGCCTGGTGGGGATTTTCACCATAACGCAGGGGGTTTTGTTTATGAAGAAACACAGCCTGGTAATCGGGTAACGCCGCTGCGGGAACACACCGTTTCTGGAAATACTGCTGAATCACTCCATCATACCAGGCCGTGTAGAAAAACACCTGTTGTGCCATCTGCTGCCGAAAGTCTTCCGGAATAGCCCCTTCATGGTGTTCCATCAACCGAATGAACTCGGCGTATGCTTCCGGGCGATACAGCGCCGTCACCCGACGGTAATTTTTAGCAGCCGCCCGCAATAACGTGGGGCCCCCGATATCAATATACGCCATCGCTGCTTCCAAGGGTAAGTCCTTTTCTATAGCCTGCTGCCTAAACGGATAAAGGTTTACCACCACCAATTGGATCGGTTGAATACCGGCTTCTTCCAATTGTCGACGATGATGTGGCGCATCGGTGGCCAGAATGGCCGCATAAACCAGCGGATGGAGCGTTTTCACCCTTCCATCCAGCAAAGCGGGATAACCGGTAAGCTGTTCCACCGGCGTTACCCGAAATCCCTGCGCCTTTAAAAATTCCGCTGTTCCGCCGGAGGAGATCAACTCCACACCAAATTTTTGCAGCACCCTGGCCAATTCGGGTAATCCCGTTTTATCCCAACAACTGATCAGGGCTCTTTGAATTTTCACTTGCATACCGTTTAATGAAAAATCACCCGTTTACCTTCTATGGTGAAGGTTTTCTCGAACAACAGCTGCAATGCATGGGGATACACCCGGTGCTCCACCTGCAACACCTTTCGGGCTACCTCTTCCGGGGAACGACATTCCCGAATGGTCACCGGTTCCTGGTAAATGATGGGCCCCTCGTCGTATTCTTCCGTGACAAAATGGACCGTCACACCACTCACCTGCATTCCCGAGTGGTAAACGGCCTGGTGCACCCGCATGCCATACATCCCCTTCCCTCCGAAAAAGGGCAACAGTGCGGGATGGATATTCACAATACGGTATCGATATGCGTCCACAACCGATTCCGGAATTTTTTTCAGGTATCCCGCCAGGACGATCCACTCCACCTGCGCCGCTTGTAAGACCTCCTTCATCCGGTGGGAATATTGCCAGGCATGATCAAATTGTTTTAGAGCAAGCACCTGGGAAGGAATGTCGTTTTCTCTGGCAAATCGTAATGCCGGGGCATCCCCATTGTTGGTCACAAACAAAACGATTCGGGCCGGGAGTTTGCCTTCCTGTGTATGTTGAAAAATATTGCGAAAATTCGAGCCTCTTCCTGAGGCGAAGCAGGCCATTCGAATCACGTTTGTTTCCTCATTTTAGTTTAAAAATATAACACAGTTATACCCAACTGTCAACACGTGAAAATGCTTTTGAAATTGAATTTCAGGAATTTCGTAAGTGATAAGGAGATTCCCACTGGAGCCGAAACGGGGAGGTGGAGAACTGTGCGGGGACCCCAAGGGGCATCAGCAGCGAAGCGGCAAGGTGACCGTAGGGGAAGTTCATTACCAGGGGAATATGTTCCGGTAAAACCGCTTCCACCAGGGGATGGACGTCCTGAAACGAATCATCATACAGGAATTTTCCCAGGATAAGCGCTTTCACCTGCTGAAAAAAACCGGCCAACTTCAACTGCTGAAGCATGCGATCGATGCGGTATAGCGGTTCATTGACCTCTTCGATGTACAGGATGCAATCCGAAGCCTTCAACCAGAACGGAGTACCCAAAAGGGAACAAATGATGGAGAGGGTTCCTCCGATAAGGGTGCCCCGCGCCTGTCCCGGTCGTAACACAATAACATCTTCATGAAGGTCGCGTCGCGAGAATTCTCTGCGCTGGCCCCGCAATACTTCCAGGCCCATAGCGAGGTAGGGATTCTCCGGAGTGAATTGGGACAACAGTGTGAATCCACTGAAAGAAGGCAATTGGATTTTCTGGAATAATGCCCATTGAAGGGCGGTGAGGTCGCTAAATCCAATGAATGGTTTAGGATACCGGGTAAAAAGGTGGTAATCCAGCTGATCGATCAACTGAATCGATCCATAGCCCCCTCGAGCCGCCCAGATCACCTGAACATCCGGATGGTTCAAAAAGCCATGCAGGTCTTGCAAGCGTTCGGCCACCGTCGCCGAGACCCATCCCCGGTTCGAAAAAAGGAACCGTCCCGGCCGGACACGAAACTGCTGCCTCTCCAGGGTATTCAAACCCCGATCAATGGCTTTTTCGCTCACCGGTCCCGCAGGCGCAATCAGGCCCACTGTGGTTCCGGGCCAGCTTATGGGATGCAATTTTCTCATGGAGTTAAGTGCGTATTCTCGGTGTTCCGATTGTCCAGAAGCTCTTCCCTGGCAAACGCCGCCGCTCCCAACCAACCGGCCTTGTTCCCCAGGGCGGCGCGGACAATCCTCACGCCCCGCAGGGACTGCTCCATGGCAGTCTGCTGCACCCGCTGACGGATTTTTTCGACAAACCAGTCCCCGGCTTCACTTACCCCGCCGCCAATAATAAAAATCTCGGGGTTAAAAATGTTGATAATACTGGCCGCCCCCACCGCCACCATGGCAATTTCGGTCTCCATCACCCTGCGGGCCGCCTCGTGCCCCCTTTGATAGAATTCCACAATGTCCCGGGTGCTGGTGATGTGGGCATCCCCACTCCAACGACGGAAATTTTCAATCATGCTGGTGGCCGAGGCATACAATTCCCAACACCCCCTGCCTCCACAACGGCACTTTTTTCCCCGATAAGAAATAGACATATGTCCCAGCTCGGCACCGGCGAAGTTGGCCCCCCGGTATAATTTCCCATTTAGAATGATGCCGCCTCCGATCCCGGTGCCCAACGTTATGCTGATGACGGTCCGGTACCCCCGACCCGCACCGAAACGATATTCACCATACGCCATGACATTGGCATCGTTATCCACGTACACCGGCAACTGCAATACTTGTTCGAGCATTTCTTTGATGGGAACATCCTTCCAGGCTTTGAAATTGGGGGTGCTTCCCTTTAAATATCCGCGCTCCACATCCACGCTACCCGGCGTTCCGATACCGACCGCCTGCACCTCCAGGCCTTGCCGCCGCGCCGTTTGGATCGCCTGTTGCGCCGCCGCTTTTAAATCTTCCAATATGCGCTCCGCAGGAGCATCCTTGTGGGTTTGCCGAAGAAATTCTTCCACAATCGTGCCATCAGCAAAACATACCCCGTATTTTATATTCATGCCCCCCAAATCCAGGCCCACCAGAACATGACCTTTCTCCATTTTCATCCCCTCTTTTCTATCCTTCTGGAAAACCGATACACCGCCCGGAATAATCGTTCCTCCTTTTCGCCGAAGGTAACCTTGCGACGCTCCATTACGATTTTAGCCACCTGAATGGATTTTTCCAAATCATAATCCACCATTCTCGTTGCGCCTCCCCACGAAAAGGAGGGCACAAATTTAGGAGGCATTTCCGCCCCAAAAATGTTGCAGCTGACCCCTACAATGGTTCCCGTGTTAAACATGGTATTAATCGCCGTCTTGGAATGGTCGCCCATCATCAATCCAAGGAAACGTTTTCCGGTGTCTATTTCCCGTCCATTCAGCATCACCCGAATGGTGCCATAACTGTTTTTAAGGTCCGAATTATTGGTGTCGGCTCCCAGGTTCACCCAACACCCCAGATAAGCATGTCCCAAAAACCCATCGTGCTGTTTGTTGGCATAGCCCTGAATAATGCTGCCTTCAACCTCTCCACCCATTTTGCAGACCGGCCCGATACTGGTAGCCGGGTAAATTTTGGCCCCTATTTTAATGCGGCTCTCAGGGCCGATGTAGGCCGGTCCCGTAATAACGCTATTGGGCATTATCAGGGCTCCTCGATCTATCCAAATAGGACCCTCTTCCGCATCCAGGACTACTCCGGGCTTAATGACGGCACCGGTGTCGATGTGCATGTTTTGTTCTTCCAACAGAACAACTCCGGGATCAACCCGACCTGCAATGAACCCCGCTCGGGCAAACGAGCGAAAGTCTCGTTCAATCTCGGGACCGTTGTGGTCAATGGCATCCCAGAGGTAACGAAGCACCGGGAGTTCCAGGACTTCTTCTTGTAACGCCTCTCGAACCCGTTGGGTGATGACCACCCCATCGTTGTTCAGATACTTGCGGATCTCTCCTTTATCCCGAAAGGCCACCACCCGATCATTGGATACCAGGCAATGACCGTCCGGCAAATGCGTTAGTGCCATGGCCAACTCCGGATTGGCGACCACCGCACCATTAAGAAAAAACACATCTTCGGCCTTCGATTCGTAAAGGGATTGCCGTGGCAGGTAGTACTGTTCCAAGTAACGGCGGGCACGGAAACTGATGGACGAGGATAAGGAAAGATAGCGAATAACTTTTTCTACCAGGGAAAGCGCGCCACAGCGGAGTTCCCACACCGGCCGAAAATAAACGAGGGGAAGCAGCTGGATATAATACTCATCCTCAAACAAAACGACCTTCATCATGCCCTCAATCGTTTTCAAAGCGATACACTTTTACCACCCATCGGGAAGCAGGATTCGTCTCCCATCGAGTGTCATAGGCGGCTTTCACGGCCGCTTCCAGACACCGGGAATTATTCAACGCATTTTCCAGGATCTGAACCTGGACAACCGTTCCGTTCGGTGCTATTTCCAACAACAACTTCACCTCTCCCTTACAGGCAACCCCGAACACCCGAGGATAAACATCGATGATCGGTCGGGGAGCCCGGCGGTCTACCATCCCATCCGGTAATGTTTCTGAAAGGGCCTGGCCAAGGGTGTCCAGGGGTAAATCCTCGGGAAGATCTTCCTCTTCCATTTCCATGGGAATCAGATGCTCGCTGAAATACCCTGGCCGCCTGGCAGAACCGGTCGGTTTCCGGCCGGTTCGGGGTATCTGTTCGATCTGAATCTTTACCTCCAGCTTCAGATCCACCCGGCGTTCCCTGCGGGGCACGTCCGGGAAAAGATAAAATAGCAAGATGAAAAAGGCAAGAACGCCCGAAAGTACTTTTAAATGTAACCGAAATTCATCTGTTGTGCGGTTGGGGGTCATGAGATAAAAAAAGGCAGTGTAGAACTACACTGCCTTTAGGACCAACATTCCATGAACATCATCACTTATTTTTTCAAACGGAAATTGAAGGGAATCGTCATCCACACCTTAACATAACGGTCTCTCTGTTTGCCGGGCTTGAACTTGAATTGCTTGGCGGCTTCGATAGCCGCCTGATCCAGCAACGGATGCGACTTAATCACTTCCACTTTCTCCACATCCCCCTTGGTATTGATCAGTACCTTCACAATTACCCGACCTTCGATACCCGCTTTGCGCGCCAGTTCCGGATACACCGGTTCCACCCGCTTGATGACGACAGGCTTTTCGGATAATGCATGAAACGGAACGATGGGTTCTTCCTCTTCGGGGGGAGGAGGAAGCTCATCAATAATTTCGGAAAATTCAATCTCCGTTTCCTCAATCGTCAAATCCTCTGGAATATCTTCATCTTCCGACTCAATGGGGATAGCCGGACGTTTAGGAGGCGGCGGTTTCTGGAACTGTTCGGTTTTAGGGATATCAATGGTTTCGATCTTCACATCCACTTTCTTTTCCAGCTCGTATCCGGCGGTGAAGTCCTTAAAAGCGTAAAATATGATAATTATTAATCCCAATGCGATTACCAGAGACAGTTCAAACCACTTTTGATACTTTAACTTCAGATCCACCTTGGGATCTTTGTAGATAAATTTTCTGTGAGCCATGGGGTATCACCTCACTGCGGGTATTGCTGAATAGTTTATTCTTAAGGCGTTTGCTTTTCTTAGTTCCTGGTGAATATCGGTAACGATTCCCATATCCGCTTCTTTATCGATCCGTAAGGAAATGATGAGCTGTTTATCTTCCACCAGCTTATTGTAGACAATCATTCGCAGATCACTCACCTTTTTGACACTCACATCGTCGATCACAATGTTGTTGAACCGATCGACCCATATCGTGGATACATGGCGTTTTGTTGCTAATTTTTGAACCTTAACGGCCTCGGGAAGTTCCACTTTCAGTCCGGTGTATTCCCGGAGCACGGTGGATACCATGAAGAAGATGAGCAACTGAAAGATAATGTCCGGCATCGATGCCGTGGGTATCCCGATTTTAACTTTCGATTTTTTTTCGATTTTTATGGCCATAAGCTTACCTCGCCCGTTCAGATGGATTTATGCTTCTTCCGGCTCAGCAATGGAAATTCGTGTAGCGCCCGCTTTTTTCAACTGATCCAATACCTTGATATAAATGTCATACTTGGTTTTGCGGGCCGTTTTCACAGAAACAATCAACTTGTCGTTTTCCGCCAACTTGTCCCGTATGATATCGTCCACCTCTTCCACCGGAACTACCTCATTATCCAGCAAAATCTCGCCCGCATCGTTAATCAACAGGTTGGTAATATTCTTTTTGGCAATTTCAATTTCCGAGCCGATGGGCGGCAATACCAGGTCCAACCCTTTATCCACATCAATCGTCGTGGCGACCAAGAAGAAGATCAGCAACAAGAAGGCGATGTCCGCCAACGAAGCCGACGGGATTTCTACATCCCGTTCTTTCTTTTTTAAGACCATTTTTTGTCCCTTTTCCCACTTACTTTTTCATTTCAATCAGGGTATCGACTAATTCCACCGACGATTCTTCCATGTCAATAATCAGTTTATCAATTTTCGAGGTGGCCCAATTGTAAAAGAACTGGATGGTAATGGCGACGATCAACCCGAACAGAGTGGTTAACAAAGCCTGGGAAATCCCCCCTGCCACGATGGCGGGAGAAATATCGTTGGCCGTTTTAATTGCTTCGAAAGCCAGGATCATTCCCCACACGGTACCGGTAAAACCGAGCAAGGGAGCTACCACGATGATGAATCCCAACCAGATCATGCCTTTTTCCAGAAAAGCCATTTCGATAGCCGCCGCGTTGGAGATGGCTTTTTCTACATGTTCAATGCCTTCCTGGGCTCGGCTCAATCCGGCATGTAAGATCGAAGCGACGGGGCCCCGAGTGGTTTCGCAAATTTCCAGGGCTTTATCGACACCACCTTCTTTCAGGCTTGTTCGAATGCGTTCCATAAACTTTCGGGTATTCACTCCTGCCTGCCAAAGTGTGATCATCTTAACGATACCGATTGCCAATCCGGCCACCAGCAGAAATAGAATCGGCCACATGAATTCACCACCAAGCAAAAAATAGCGAACCATAATATAAAAACCTCCTTCTTCAGTTTATGAATTCTATACTATTGTGGGCAAATTATAAGTATTTGCCTTTTAAAAGTCAATAACTTTTTGCTTTCCAAATAAATATATATGTTCTCCTCTGCTTTACTTATAATTTTTCAAATGGGCCAGCTTTTCCGCCCGGGGGAAAAGCTTTAAAGCCGCGGTAAACTGTTTGTCCCAATGGAGCACCACATAATAATATCCATCATTGCCCCAGAATTCCCGGGCGATTTCCGCTTTCAGTTGAACCCGGATAAATTCCCGGTCTTTCTCCAGCTCTTGCGGTTTCAATTTCAGGTCTTTTTTCTCGCAATATTGTAAAAAATCGGCGATCATCGAATCGTCCACCTGGAAGCGGCGCTGGAAAGCGGGCAAATTCATTTTTCCAAGCTCTTTATGGTAGGCCGCATATTCGGCCGCATACACAAAGAACATGCGTTTTTGAAACAGTTTGCTCACTCCCGGCGTCATTCGATAGGTAAAATAGCTCTCTTTGATGACCACATCGGGATGGATGCCACCCCCTCCATACACCGAGCGTCCCCCTTTGGTGTAAAAGAGGGGGCGTTCTTCGGCGGCGCCGGTGTCCACGGCGGTGGTATCGTTCAATTCGCTATAATATTCCTGCAACGATTTGCCTTTATAGTCGCGCTGGATACAACGTCCAGAGGGGATATAATATTTCGCCGTGGTAATCCGCACCGCCGAGCCGTCGTTCAGGGGAAACTCTTTTTGAACCAGTCCCTTGCCGAAGCTATTGGTTCCCACAATCAATCCCCTATCGTAGTCCTGGATGGCGCCGGCCACAATTTCGGAAGCGGAGGCCGATCCCCTATCGATCAATACGATCAACGGGTAGGTGCGCACCAGCCGCCGCCCAAACTGATCCGAATAGTATTCGTCCTCAATCCTTCCGGAGCGCCCTTGGGTATAAACGATCAGGCGATGACCGGGAATAAATTTTCCCGCCAGCTTTACGGCTTCGTGCAAATAACCGCCGGGATTGTTCCTCAAATCCAGAATCAAACGCTTCATATCGTTGCGTTCCAACTCCACCAGGGCGTCTTCCACTTCCTGGGAAGTGGTCGCCGCAAAACGATTCACCTTAATATAGCCCGTGCTGTCGTCGACCATGAACCGGGTAGTCACGGTGCGGATGGGAATAACATCCCGAACGATGGTAAACTCCAGAGGTTCTTCCAATCCCTCGCGCAAGATTGTGACCCGCACAGTGGTCCCCTTGGGGCCGCGTAATTTTTTGATCACTTCCTCGCGAGTGATCCCAATAGCGGATTTTCCATTGATTTTTATGATGCGATCCCCGGAGCGGATACCCAACCGGTCGGAAGGCGATCCCTCAATGGGAGCGATAACGGTTAAGTACCCGTCGATTACGTCAAACTGAATGCCGATCCCTTCAAATTTGGCCGAAAAATTTTCCTTCACTTCCTTCATCTTTTCTGCGGGGATATAGACCGAATGGGGATCCAGTTTTTCCAGCATCCCCGAGATGGCCCCTTCGATGGTTGTATCCCACTCCACCGGCTCGACATAGTAGATCTGCACCAGTTGCACCACACTCATGAATTTTTTGATCTGCTGGCGCGTCAGGCCCTGAAGGTCGGCAAATAATTTCGGCGTGAACAGAATACCAACGGCGCTGAGCACAACAATGAATACAATAAAAACAGCCGCAATGCGTTTCGGGCGTTTCATAAAAATCCCCTCTATTTGCTCTTCATAGGTTTACAATTTTTTTGTCCAATTTAACGGCAAAAGGTTGATTTAGTTCAACCAGGAAGAGGAACAAAACGGTGGAACTTTGATACACCCGTTCGAAACCCGCTTCGGACAAGGAAACGGTTTCCACCGGCAAGTACCAGATTCGAGCCTCGCTGTCGCTCATCAAATCCACTTTAAAACGATTGTGCTCATCCACCAAACCCAGATGACGGCCCCCTTTCAATTCTCCCGCGCTGACGAGCCGATTGGGTTGAAGGTCGGCCTCGTTGCTGTAATAGTAGCGATCGGGGGCATTACCGGCCAGGAGAGAAAAATTGAATTCGATTCCGAGATAGACCCGGCCCTCGAATGTTTCCTGAGGTTCCAGACGATAATCCATTTCTATGCGGGCCTGTTGATGGTTCACCCGTATCCGTTTTTGCAGGTGCACGGGAAGGGATTTCCCGGCGATGCGAATTTGTCCCCGGCGCAACAGCGTCAGCCGGGTGGAATCCCGATCCACCATCGGCTCCTGCAGCTGATAGGGTTTTCCCACAAAATCGCCCAGTTCGTCATACCGATTCCGCCGGAAATCTTGCAAGGCTATATTTTCCGGAAAAATGTGGTCGATCAGCGATTTCCGCTCGTAATGATCGTAAAGGAGATATTGCTCCAGGCCTTTTTCTTTCACCAATACCAGATCATGGATGCTGGCAATCTCTTCCTCTGCGTTCGCTTGAACCTCGGTGGTCAGCTTGTGTTCGGTCAACTCTCGCAGTTTTCGATGATATCCTTCTTCCCGGCGGGTCATGGTGTTCAATAGATTGAAATTCGCGGGCAAATAATCCAGTTCGAACAGATGTCCCCCCTGTTCCGGATCGAAATACAGATTCAACTGAGGGGTTTCCACCAATATTTCTTCCCTTCCATCGCGATCGAAATCCATACGTTCGATCCGAGCCGTGTGTTCGGTTCCTAACTCTTGCCGTAACAGCTTTTCGGCCTGAATGAGATGCTGGTAAACGGCATGCCGGATGTGGCCCAGGTAAAGCCCTCCAAACACGCCGTGCCAGTAGGGGCAATTGCATTCCGCCGCCCAGATGTGATCCAGGGCTTTTTGCAAGCGACCGTTGGCATTCCCGTTTAGCGCCCGGCGCACCCTTTGGGTCAAGTAGAGCGATTTTTTATGCATGTTATTGGATTCCGGGTACTTACTTAAAAAATTCCGCCAAAAGCCCCCCCGAACAAATACGCTCACCCGATCGTACACCCCCTGATCCTTCAAGTAATGTTCGAAGTCTTCATAGGCCTGATAGGCCGGCACCGGCAGCGCCCAATGCATCATTTCCGCATACGAGGCGGTGGGCAGGTAAATGCGTCCAGCGGGTTTCAACCGCCGGATGGCTTCGGAAAAATGCATCAATTCAATCCAGTCCCGATTGTCCAGCAACAGACGAATAAAATCGGTTAACCAGTTGCGCTCGTACACATGGGCATAGGTGCCCGGCCAGACCCCAAACTTTTCGCCATCATCGGCAAACACAATCAACACCTCTTCGGCTGCGGAAGCCAATTCCCGAAGGTATTCGATGGTGGCTTCGGGTTTTTGAAAAGGGATGGTATAGCGGAGCTTTTGACTGATGGGAAAGATATACACCAGGTGCCCCCGGTCTTCGGTGGCATAATATCCCCACAACTGCTCCGCCTTCAGACCGGCATATTTAAAATGGGCATCGTCGATCACGGTGTAGAGCATATCGGCCTGATGCATCACCGTGGGTAAAGAGGGTTCCCATACACGCTCCGCCAGCCACATTCCCACAGGCGTTTGGCCAAAGCGGTCCTCTATCCAGTGGGTGAGCTTTTGGATTTGGCCGACGGCATTTTCTTCGGGTATGACGGCCACAATGGGCTCATAGAACCCACCACTCATCAACTCGATCTGCCCCCGAGCCACCAGTTGCTTCATCTGACGAAGGTGTTCCGGGTGGTGGCGCTCAATCCAGTCCCACAAAATCCCGGAATAATGCACATTCAGGCGAAAGTCCGGGTATTGCTCCACAACATCCAGAAAAGGTTGGTAGGCCTTACGAAAGGCATCTTCGAAAACAAAATCAAAATTGCCCACGGGCTGATGGCTGTGAATACCAAACGCAAAGTTTATTTTTTTCATCGAGATTCCTCCATTTCCAGCTCATTCAGGGTAACAGCACTGCGGCCGCGATGACCGTGGTCCAGAGCCCATCCTCGGCACCCACAGCGACCTGGGTGATACTGCGGGTTTCCACAATTTTTCCGGAAATTCGCCAGATTTCCTTTTTTTCATCATAACTGGAATTGGGATCAAAATGTACACCAAGGATCGTTGCCAGCATCGTAGCCGCCAGGTCTTCGGCATAATCGCCCGCCTGTTGTTCGGTTTCCCCAAAACTATGGTGTTCAGATAAATATCCGTACATGGTTTTATCCGCCGGGATTGAGACACCCACCGAGGCGGCAATCAGCCGATGCGGTTCGTTGGTGGAGTTTTTGCTCAAAACGGCATGAATGATTTGTCCATGCCTTAGCTCCTTTATGCCTTGTTCACAGGAAATAATTCGGCAGCCCGGAGGAAAAATCGAGGAAACTTCTACAATATTGAAAGGCGCAATGCCGGCATTGCGTAAAGCCATTTCAAAACTGGCCAGTTTCTCTTTATGGTGTCCTACTCCTTTGGTAAAAAACATCTTACGTGGCACATACATTTGGCCTCTCCTTTAGCGTTGATCATCCTCCCGCAGATCGTTGACGGTATGGCCATGGTTTCCAAATTGCCAGAGTTCTTCCTGCTCCCATCGGCGTAGGCGCTTCCGATTCTGATAATAACGCCGGACGAATGCCAGCAAGAACATCAAGACGAGGAATAGCCAGATAAAGTAATCAAAATTCAACAGAATGAACCAGCGGTACTTGTGCCGCAGCCATTTGTACCACTTAATTTCAAAATCAATACGATCCCAGTTTAACCATTCTTTCAGGGCGGCATCCAGTCCCTTCCTTTCCACCGATCGCAGAAAGGCTTCCCATTGCGCTTCCCGGGGAAGCTTTTCCCGGAGAAAAATGACCGCAGAAAGGCTCTGGATATAGGCCAGACGGGCCCGCCCAGCACTGAACCGGAACAGGCTGTCCACATCGGCAAGGGGAATCAGCTGTTTGAACCAGATGGCCTTTGCCAGTTCAATGCCTGCCTCCATGGAAATTCCCCCTTCAGAAATCAATTCGGCCAATCCCTCGTTAAACCAGAGAGGCAGAACGCCATCCCGAAATTTGGTTGCGAAAAACGCATGAGAAAGTTCATGGACCAAGCTTTTATGCATATCAAAAAGGGTGCCTTTCCAGCGAGGACTCTTCACCAGGATCATGCGTCTGGAAGGGATAAACACGGCCCCCACCCACTGCGGAAGAACACGGCCCACCCGTTGATAGAACATCCGTTCATCGGAAACAATCACAATACGGAGGCCCGCAGGTACAGAGATGCCGTAAAATTGTTCCATTCGGGGTACAACGGTTTGCAAGGCACTGGCCACTTTTAAGGCATTCTCTTCTTCATTCAACCGATACAGAATAACCAATCCCCCTACTCGCATTCTCCGTTCGGGTTCCCCGGCACCGGCACCCCAACCGGGAGTTAAAAAAACGGTGGCCAATATAATAA
>WFTQ01000063.1 GCA_015485355.1 bacterium
AGCCCCCGCGGCGGTGGCTCCGAAACGGCAAGAGCGGGAAGACACCCGGGCACTGGAAGGAGTTCCGCTTCAGGAGATCGAGTTGCCCGAACGCCGGGAGTTGAGTCTGGATGAGGAAGCGATCGTCGAGCGGCTGCAACCGGAGCCCGAGAAACGTTTTGAAGTGCCCCCTGCCGGGCGAAAGATGGTCATGTCCCCCCCGCTTCCCACACGCCGGGCCGGCGCCCCGTCGACCTTCCCCTTTAAAAAACGGGAAATGGATTTGCCCGCAGGCATTTTCCAGCGACGTGACGAAAGCCTGCCGGAAACCGGAACCCGGAAAGTCGCCGGCCAATTGAGCAAGGACTTCCAAATCGATTGGGAAGGGGAAATTCAACGGGAAATTTATCAGAAAAAATTACCGGAGTTTCCTCCCGATGTCCAGCGAGAGGCGACGATTAAGATTAAATTTACTGTGCTGCCCAATGGTTTGGTTGGTTCCGCGGTACTGCTCCAAAAAGGCGACACCCGACTGGAAAACCTGACCCTGGAAGCCTTTAAAACCTGGCGCTTTAATCCCCTGCCGCCGTATGTGGAACAGGCGCCTCAGCACGGGATCATTACCTTCCGCTTTAAATTGAAGTGAGGTGGTCTTACCTGCTTCCCCATCCGTGGTCGGGGATGGGGTCCCATCGTGTTTTACCAATTGTGTTTGTTATGGGATAAGGCAAAGCTCTGGAAAGGAAGGGCCGGAGAAATCGGATTGCCGGGGGCGGGGTGAGGAATGGGAGACGATCGTCTTCTTATGGGATAGCCGGAACATTTCCCGCCCGACCGACGATGTTCCGTTGTTCCGAAATGGCTTGGGATGGAAGAAGAAAATGCAAAGCCGCCCCGGAAATGCTGGCAATTAAGCCTAAAAACCTATAAATTGGTGTAACCGGAATCGGTAAAAATCAGGAGGGCCAGTCCATGGGCGAACCGGTGAGAGAACCCGCAGTCGCCGGTATGTTTTATCCGGCCGATCGCGACGAATTATTGGGCATGATCGATGCTTTTCTGAAAGATGCCCAAACGGTTGTCGATGGGGAAATCGGCGGGCTGATTGCGCCCCATGCGGGATACATTTACTCCGGCCCGGTGGCGGCCTGGTCTTTCAAACAGCTGGAAGGCAAAACATATCCTTATGTGGTGGTCATCGCCCCCTCCCACTTTGAATATTTTCAAGGAGCTTCGGTCTTCGATGGCCGTAGTTATGAAACACCCCTGGGGGAAATCCCTGTGGCCAGGGAATGGGTCGATCGCCTGGTCCAACAGAGTCCTCGCATCCGGAAATCGGACGACGGCCACCGCTTGTTGGGAGGGGGACGGGGGGAACATGCCCTGGAAGTGGAACTGCCGTTTTTGCAACGGGTGTTAAACAGTTTTGAACTCATTCCCGTTGTGATGGCGGAACAGGACTGGTCCACCGCCGAGGCTCTGGCCAGGGCCATTGCTGAGGTGTTCCGGGATCAAAAAGTGTTGATCGTGGCCTCCTCGGATTTATCCCATTATTACCCTTACGAAACCGCTTACCGTTTAGACGAAAAGCTGTTGCGTTTGGTGGAGGCCTATCGATATGAGGAAATCCTGGAACAAGTGGCCGTTCGCGAAGTGGAGGCTTGCGGAGCGGGACCGATTGTCGCCGCCATGTGTGCCTGTAAGCTGCTGGGCTTTCCCCGGGCTAAAGTGCTGAAATATGCCACTTCCGGTGACGTTCCTTATGGAGAAAAGTCTCAGGTCGTGGGGTATATGGCCGCTGCCCTGTTGCGGTGATCAGTGGCATCCCCGGTGCGGGCTTGCGGGCGTTACCGGCTATGATGAACGCACCGTTTCCGGAGAGGGGGACTTTTCTTCGGGGATTTCGCCGGATTTCCACAGGGAATACCGAAAGAGCACCGGCCCGACGATCTGATTGATCGCAATGGCCGCCACGATAATGGTTTTGATGTTCGTTCCCAAAGGGGGAGGCAATTCTTTTTCCAGAATGATGCTTAACCCCAGGGTGAGTCCCGCCTGACCGATAAACCCCATCCAGCCGTAACGTTTAACATGGGAGCTCCCATCGGCCAGGTGACTGCCTACCCAGGTACCCAGATGAGTGGTGAACATCCGGGCAGTGACCAAGATCAGCGTGAACAACCAATTTTGTAAAAATATACTGATTTTCAGTGAGGCCCCCGCTATAGCAAAAAAAGTCACATACACAGGCAAAGAGCTTTGTTCGATCGTGTGAAGCAATGCGTTCCCAAAGCGCGTAAAGTTCTGCACCACAAATCCGGCCATCATGAAGATCAGGATCAGTTCCAGGTGCAACAGGTGGCTGACCTCGATCACCAGTAGAATCAAGCTGAACAGGAAAAGAAAGAAATCCATTTCGATGTATCGCAGGTAAAAATAGATGAATAGTCCTGCTATGACACCCAATCCCAGGGACATCAGTATTTCGATAAATACTCGCTGAACGTAGTGCAGTTGCAGGGTGGCGGTTTCCGAGATCAGGGGAAGTGTCAGGGCCAATACCAGAGCAAATAGAAGCACGATGATGATGTCTTTTAAGATGGTGATTCCCAGAATGAAGTTGGTGAACGGTCCCCGGGAACGCGTTTCGGAGATGATGGCAATGGTGGTGGCCGGCGATTTTGCGACCGCCAACACACCAAAAACCAGGCTTACGCCGAGAAGGGTGGAAAAGGTTTGGCCGCGAAGAAAGGGTATCAGGGGACTAAACACCATTACGGTAAGGGAAATACCCAGCAACACGATAACGATCTGCCACAGGGTGACGCTGACGATGAGTTTCAGTTGTTTTTTGACTTTGTTCAGAGCAAATTCCCCGCCGGCCGTCAGGGCGATCAAGCTTAATGCCACATTGTCAATGAGTTGCAGATCGGTGACGTTACGCTGGGAAAGGATGTTCAGAACATCGGGCCCGATGATGATCCCCGTGAGCAGGTATCCGGTGATTTTAGGTAACCGGAATCGATTGATAAAACGGCCGAACAGATAAGCCACCATCAAGGTGGCGCCCAGGAGCAGGATGGATTCCGCTTCCGGAATCGCCTGATCTGAAGGGATGAGAAAAAGAAAAAAGGAGGTGATCAGAAGGATAAACCCGAGGAAAATAAGAATTCGCAACAAATGCTCCTGCTTATGTTCCAGATTCGTTTTCAATTTTTATTAATTCGGAATATACGGCGGGAAATATAAAGAATGAAATAGCATTTTTTTGTGGAAAAGACGATCTGTTTTCTGCAATCGTTGAGGCGGGAAAGGGCCGGTCGGGAAGCGGGTGGGAGCCGATCGGCTGACGTGTGGGAAAATCTAAGACAGGAAGAAACCCCATTAACCGTTTGAAGAAAGGCCGGTAACCATCAGCGTATCAGGACCATTTTTTGTACGTGGTAAAAACCGGGGGCTCTGAGCACCAGAAAATAAATGCCGCTGGGAAGAGACTGTCCCTGTTCGCCGGTGCCGTCCCATTCCAAACGGTACCGGCCCGGAGGAAGAGGGCCGTCCAGAAGCTGCCTGACCCTTCGGCCCGAGGGATCGTATATGTGAAGTTGAAGCCGCCGGCCCGCCGCATCCGAGCGGGGAACCTCCAGCCGGATGCGGGTGAGGTGGTTAAAAGGATTGGGGAAGTTGGGGTACAGTCGAAATCGGATGGGTGCGTCTCCCGGTTCCTGCACAATCGGAATGCTGTTCGGGCGGTAAGTGATCTTTACTGTGTCCGAAAAATGCCGTCTGCCGGCATAGCTGACATCGGCAATCTGGTACCCGTAAGTACGTCCAGGGATGACCCGGCGGTCTTCAAAACGGTAATTGTGGGGGGAGGCGCTGTTGCCCCGCCCGACAAGCGAAGCATGGGTCGAGTAATCGGCGATCTTTTGCAGCCGATCTTCGGGGGCATCGGATCGATACACTTCGAATCCCAGATTATTGATTTCACTCTCGGTCCGCCAGCGCAACACAATGGCATTGGCTGCAGAGGCCGCCTGAAAAAACGAAAGCACCACCGGCAAGGCCTGATCGGGCCCGGAATATCCCGGAGAACCCTTATCCCCGGAACTGCCGGGCCAGGGTTCGGTGGCAACGGTCCATAAAGAAGCGGCATTGTTATCTTGAGAGGATGTTCCGGTAAACACCATGGAAGCCCCGGCGGGATCCGGCCAGTTAACGCCTCCATCGTATTCCACTCGATCGACTTCGGTGGCGCCATCCGCGGCGATTAAAATGATTTCATCGTCGGCATTTCCCAGGAAGAACCCGGTGTATTGGTAATCTACTTGCACGCCTCCATTGGTGGAAGCGTTGGCGTTGTTGCCCAGCACCAGAAACCCCCCGGCGGGAATGATCAATGCGCCGCCGTTGTCGATGATATGGCTGTCGCTGCCCAGATCCTGGATGGTCCATCCATTGATATCCACATCGGTCGAGCCGTAATTATAAAGTTCGAACCATTCGCCGTCGCTATCGGCGACGGCGTTGGGATTTTGCATGATTTCGGAAATCATGACCGTCAAGTCGCTGCCCAGCGTGGACTGGCTGCCCGTCAGCGGATTGGTTGACCAGGCGGTGTCGTGCAGGGTGTTCCAGATACTCACATAATAAGTGGTGGCGGGAGACAGTCCCGTAACCGTAACGTGGGTGCTATCCCCGATGTACACCACAAAACTGCCGTTTCCGACTTCGCTTCCGGCACCGAATGTGGTGTCGGCGCTGTAGCTGGATACGGGACGGGGGGTCGGGTCATCGTCCACGGCCGAATGGGCCTGCATGAGCACACAGATGTCGTTGACGGAAGCCTCGTAGCCGTTGGGCAATAACCAGTTGAGGGTCATGCTCGTGGTCGTGACGTTGCTGAAGGTGAGATGTGTGGGCGGGTCGGCGTTCTCCGGGGGAAAATACGCCCGGCGTACCAGGGTGGAATCCAGTACAAAGGGATTGGGTTTGTTTTCCTGGTACGTAGCGATCTTGTGGGTGCGATTCACTTCGGCCGTGTCCGCCGGGTCTTGCCTGTGCCACTGGTATAGCGTTTCTTTCTGGATCAGAAAAAAGTTGGGGTCGGCGTTATCGGCCTCCGATTTGTACATGGTGTAAAAATAAAACATGGAACGGGCCGCATTGCCTTTATGATCCTCCCGGGGTTCAAATCGGTTGGCATCTTCGTCTGTCTCGCTGTATTCGTCAATGTAAAGGGTAGGAATGGTGGTCAGGTAATAATCGTGGCGCCACCACTTGTCGGTATCGGGATCATCAATTTCGGCGAACGGGTAGTTGCTGCGGGAAGAGTTCACGGCATCCCGCGCCGGGTACAAATGATGCATGTCGCTTTTGGCGTTACCGGCGTCCGCCCCTTTGCTCTGCGGCCAGGTATGTTCGGTATTGATGCCTTTCAGATAAGCATCGGTTGTGGGATCGGCGGCGGGATTTACATAAATGGTATACCCGGAATAGACACCGGTTAGGCTGTCGTTGTGGTTATCGATGCGAGCAAACAGCGTATCCCGGGCGTCGTCATAGGATAGCACCACCAGCGGTTTATAATGGGCCACCAGACTGTCCAACAACTCCTGGCCGTACAATCCGGGAAAAATCTGGCTCGATTGCCCCTGCACGGGAACCGGGACATGCTGCAACAAAAGCAGTAGCCCCCACCAATAAAAATTCCGTTTCACAGGCCTTCCTGGGAAATGATTCCTTTACTTTCCAAACCTATTGCGGACTGAAAAAGCACCTGTATCTGATTTTGAGTATAATAATAAACAACTTCAAACCGACCCTTCCCGTGTTGTAGATCAGTATTTTTAAAAAATAATTTTGAGAAAGCGCCTCCGGTGCCGTTACCGTTTTTCGATGTCGGCTCAACGCCGCCGGCTTTGTTTCAAAAACGAAGTCCACATCTGGAATTCCTGCTCAAAATTGGGCGTAAATAGGCCTTTGCCCAGGTGCCCTACAATATCTTCAAACTTCCAGAAACGAATTTCGGTGATTTCCCGGGGATTTGGATAAAAGGGGCCGTCGTCTTCTAATACAAACGCGTGAACCGGTTCGCTTTCGTATGGGTTTCGGTGAATGTAGCGAAACAGAGGACGAAAGTGGGCCGGGGTAATGCCCAGTTCTTCTTCCGCTTCCCGTCGGAGGGCCGAGGCGATGCTTTCTCCACTTCTCCCATGCCCGCCGATGGCCGCATCCCGATGATCAGGGTAGAGCTCTTTATTGGCCGCCCGTTTTTGTAACAGGAGCTCGCCTCTGGAATTCAGAATGTGGACGTGCACCACCGGATGTAACAGGTCCGGATTGCCATGGCCCGCCCTCCGCGGCGCCTTCCCCACAACCTGCCCTGCTGGTGTCACCATGTCGAACCATTCCTGATCTTGCAGGTGCTGAAGCCGCTTCCGACGTTGCCGGCGGGCCTGCCGGATTCCGGAGGAGTATTTTCGGATCCATGGTGACCGCCGATTCTTTTCAGCCGGATAAATCTACGGGTTAAACGGGCGATTTGAAACGATCTTTTTTCGGGGAAGAGGACGATCAATGTGATAAGAGCGTTCCAACAAACATCAAACCGCGGGCTCCTTACCGGTAACCGGAATTCGACGCGAATCCGCATACCGGTCAAATGTCAAATATCGACAAATCCATTTCCCCAGGCCGGACTTACAGGCGTTGTTTCAGGAAACTGACGGTTTCTTCCGGGAGATGGGTCCATGCCGCCTCGCGAAACAAACGCACCACCAGAAAATAGCCCTCGGAACCGGTGCGACGCACGATTGCGTCCCGAATGTCTTTGGCGCTTTTGGCGGATTTAATGATCCACATGTCGCCGAACCGATGCGACTCTTCGGCAATTTGTTTGATGGCCGCTGCCAGGGGACGGCGTAAATGCGGTTCCATTTCCGAAATATAGGTGATCATGTACGTCTTCAAGGCCATGGTACGGTTTCCTCTGCTTGTTCCAACATCCATGGTTATGTGTAAAATTTTTCCACTCCAGTAACATCCGCCCCAGGTACATCCAGGTGCCTGCCGGCAGATGTTCTATATTTTCGGCACAAGATTTCAGCATAATAAGAATTCAAGGATGTGGTGTACATTTTTTTTCTCCTTTGTTTTCGTTCTCGAAATTCGTTGTAAACCAATTGCCAATACTGTGCCAGTTTGAAAGCCCTCTGCCCGCAAGAATCGTCAGGGCTTTTCCCGGATTGTCCTTGGTCCAAAGCCGTCCATGGGTGGGAGACCTGAAAAAGGGAGCATGGGGACGGAGCAAATTCCGAAGCCCCATCCCCTTACGGTTGTGGAATATTCTACAGAATTGGGAGGGGTTCGTTGGATTCCCCGGTGGATGGGGCAGGATTTTTCCCTTTGAAAAGTTACCGGCGCGCTCTATCTTTATTCATGAGATCAGGGATTATGGATAGGAATGTTATTAGAGAAAATTAATCGCATCATTCAGCAGAAGACGTCTCTTTTATGTGTCGGTTTGGATATAGACATCGAACGTATCCCCTCCTTCTTGCACAAAGAAGTTGATCCTCTTTTTCTGTTCAATCGGGAGATCATCGAGGCCACCCGGGATTATGCCGCTGCCTTTAAACTGAATATGGCCTTTTATGAGGTATTGGGTGTTCCCGGATGGGAGCTGTTGGAACGGACCCTGGCCGTTTTGCCCCGGGATGTGTTGATCATCGCCGATGCCAAGCGGGGGGATGTGGGGCATAGTTCCCGGAAGTATGCCGAGACGTATTTTCAGACCTATCATTTTGATGCCGTCACGGTATCCCCCTACCTGGGGTACGATTCGCTGGAGCCTTTTCTGGAATATCAGGATAAAGGCATTTTTGTATTGGCCTTGACTTCCAACCCGGGTTCGATGGATTTTCAGTATTTGACTGTGGATCACACGCCTCTGTATGTGAAGGTTGCCGAGAAGGTGATGGAGTGGAATTTTCTTTACGGCAATTGTGGGCTGGTTGTTGGGGGCACCCATGCCAATGAAATTGGCCGGCTGCGGGAAATGGCGCCGGCACTGCCCTTTTTGGTTCCGGGAATCGGCGCGCAGGGGGGAAATCTGGAAGTGGCCGTGCGGTATGCCACCGATGACGAGGGCCGTTCGGCCCTGTTCAATGCCAGTCGTTCCATTCTGTATGCCTCGGATCGGGCGGACTTTGCCGGCACCGCCCGAGAAAGGGCCCGCCAGTTGCGCGATCAAATCAATCTGCTGTTGAGCATTTACAAAAATTTAAATTTTATGGACGAGAACTGATTTGTTTTCTAATATTGCACAGGTTAAAAGTGACCGGAACTGCCATGACCGGTCTTTGGGTGAAACCAAAATCGAGCCTTGATCGATGGATAAAAAAGAAGCCCTGCGCATTTTCGAGACCACCGGCGCTCTCCAAAATGGTCATTTCCTGCTGAGTTCGGGGCTGCACAGCCCCACCTACTTCCAGTGCGCCCTGGTCTTGCAATATCCCCGCTATCTGGAGCAGTTCTGCCGGGAAATTGTAGAGTACTTCACCGAAGCGGATGAACGGATCCATGTGGTGATTGCTCCGGCCGTCGGCGGCATTGTGGTGGCCCAGGAGGTGGGACGACAACTGGGTGTGCGGAGCATCTATGCCGAACGCGTGAATGGCAAAATGACCCTGCGACGGGGATTTTCCATCGATCCCAGTGAAAATGTGCTGGTGGTGGAAGATGTGATCACCACCGGGGGATCGGTGAAAGAAGTGATCGACCTGGTGGAAGCCATCGGGGCGTTTGTGGTTGGGGTGGGATGCGTGGTCGATCGCAGTGGAGGCAAGGCCGATCTGGGTGTGCCTGTGTTCGCCGTCTATTCCACAAAATTGGTCACCTATACACCCGAAAAATGTCCCCTGTGTATGCAAAACATCCCCTTAACCCGCCCTGGAAGTCGGGAAACGGGGCAGACTTCTTGAATGATCTGTCAGCGGGAAGGAGACAGGTAACGAGGCCATCGGCATGAGATTTTGTATTCTGGCAAGCGGGAGCCGCGGGAATTCTGTTCTGATTGAGTCGGATCATGCCAGGGTGCTGGTAGATGTGGGACTTTCGGCCCGGCAAATTGCTCTCCGTCTGCAGCAAATTGAGGTGGATCCGGCCTCCATCAACGCCATCGTGCTAACCCATGACCATACGGATCATGTTCGTGGTGTAGGGGTGTTTGCTCGCCGGTACCAGGTTCCCATTTACGCCCATCCCGAGACCCTCGATAACATTACATATTTACTGAGAGATACCGAGACGGTGCATCCCTGGCGGCAGAAGTTTACCATTCGGGATATCACCTTTCGCCCTTTTCCCCTGTCCCACGATAGTGACCCTACGGTGGGGTATCTGGTGATGCACAATCAACGGCGTCTGGCCCTTTGCACCGACCTGGGCGTGGTAACGGAGGAGGTCAAAATCCACTTACAACAGGCGGATGCGATTTTGCTGGAAAGCAACCATGACCCCGACATGTTGTTGAATGGCCCCTATCCCTGGCGTTTAAAGGAACGCATTGCCAGCCGTGTGGGGCATCTGTCTAATCATAATGCCGGTGAAGTTTTAAACGCCGTATTGCATGCCGGAACCGAATGGGTAGTGCTGGGGCATCTAAGCGAAGAGAACAATACCGCCGGTCTGGCGTTGGAAACCGTTTTGGAGTATCTCCCGTCTGCGATTCATGAGAGGGTGATGGTCATTGAACAGCGGCGGATATCGCCGGTTTTCCAGCTGTAACGAAAGCGCGGGATGTGCCTATGATGCCGGAGCAGATTTTAGGTATTTCGGGAGTGGCCTTGCAAATCGCCTATTTGCTGGCGGGGGTGGGATTGTTATGGATCGGAGCCGATTTGCTGGTAAAAAATGCCTCTCAATTTGCCACGGCTGTAGGAGTCAGTCCGATCGTCGTGGGTTTGTCGGTTGTTTCTCTGGGCACCTCGGCCCCGGAGCTGGTGGTGAGCATTATGGCCGCCGTTCAGCACAGTGCCGGGCTTTCCGTCGGAAACATTATCGGGAGCAACATCGCCAATATCGGACTGATATTGGGGGTGGGGGCCATCATCACCCCCCTGAATGTGGACAAATCCTGGGTGAAACGGGAAGTCCCGTTTATGATCGCGGTCACCCTGGTGTTTGCTTTGATCGCCTATCGAGGATATGAATTGAATCAGGTGGATGGAATAATGCTTCTGGCGCTGATGATCGGGTTTGTGTTTTATCTGGGACGTTATGCTCATAAAGAGATGAATGAATTCAAGGAAATACAAAGGGAACTGTTGCACCAGAATGGTTCGGATGTCCGAATGGCTTCTTGGATGAAGAAACTGGGATATCTGTTGGGGGCCCTGTTGGGTCTGGCCGTTTTGATCCTGGGTTCCAACATAACGGTGACTTCCGGGAAAACCCTGGCGCTGATGATGGGGGTGAGTGATATGATCATCGGGTTGACCCTGATCGCCTTTGGAACCTCCCTCCCGGAGCTGGCCACTACCGTCGTGGGTGCTATCCGCAAGGAAACCGATATCGTGGTGGGTAACGTGATCGGCAGTAACATTTTTAATCTGTTGTTGATCGGAGGAATCGTATCGCTGATTCACCCGGTGGCCATTCAGAAAAATCTTTTTTTTATCAACATCCCTATGTTGATCTTTACCAGTTTAATCGTGCTCCCCATTATGCGTTTTAAACTAAACATTCAGCGGTATGAAGGTATTTTCCTGTTAATGGTTTATATTCTCTTTATCTATTTGACGTTTCGTGCTTGATATCACGCCCGCATGGGAAAAACGGCATTATTTGACCGTGAGGAGCAGGGCGGGATGAACCGACCTCACGGCCGAATAAAAATGTAAAGTCGATCTGGAATTCATCGAGAATGAATAAAGCGAGCGTTAAACAACGGTGAAACTGAGGGAACTGTTTACCCTAAAACGTAGGAGTCGACCGAAGATGAAAGTGGCGTTGGTACTGGGTGGCGGCGGTGCCAGGGGACTTGCCCACTTGGGCGTGTTTAAGGTGTTTGAAAAAGAAAAAATCAAATTTGATTATATAGTTGGATGCAGCTTCGGGGCGATCATTGGGGCCATGTACGCTCAGACGCCTCAGGTGGCTTTGGTGGAAAAGCGCCTGCGCAGTTTTGTTCAAACGGAAGCCTACCGAAAGCTGGGCATCGACAAAATGAAGCGCCAACCCGTGCAGGAAGAAGATTACTTTAAACAGCTGACCAATAGCATCCGCAATCGGGTGATGCTAAACGTGGTGGCCAGCCGAATATCGGTGCTCAAGGGAGAACGGATCAAAAACGCGGTGTATTACTTGGTCAAACCGGGTAAAATCGAAGATACCCACATTCCTTTTGCCTGCAATTCGACCGATCTGATCACCGGTCGCCCGGTGTTGTTTACCCAGGGAGACATCCGAAAAGCGGTATTGGCCAGCAGTTCCATCCCCGGCTTCTTTCCCCCCATCCAGCTGGATGGAAAGATGCTGGTAGATGGAGCGGTGACCTATAATCTGCCCATCAAATTCGCCCGAGCCCTGGGAGCCGATTTCATCATCGCCGTGGATGTTCATCCCGTTCTGCAAAAAGAGGAAAATTTAAACAATGTTTTCGATGTTTTCCTGCGGGCCAACACGATCACAGCGACCTTGTTAACCGAAGAATCGCTTCACGAAGCGGACCTGATCATCACCCCGGACGTGGGGCAATATCTGTGGTACGATTTTGATCGGGCTGAACACATCGTTCGGGCGGGTGTCGAGGCCGCCTATGCCCATGTAGAGACCCTGAAACAGTGTCTCCCCTCCCCAAAAATTCACCGGTTCCGTAAATTATTACGCTTACGGATGTCCTCTCATTCTTCGGCGGAATAGGGGGCAACGGCTGAAGCGAATCGTAGCGTCCCGGTCCACCGAACAGCCGACGCACCGGGCTTCTCGGCCTGTTCTCCAGTGGGTACGGGCTGAACCGGCCGGACAAACGGCCGCTTAGCGGAGGGGATAGACCCCCAACAACTATCTCCGATGAGGAATTGTATTGCTCCCAAGGGGCCACCCGAGGGCTTCGTTGCCAGGGGACGAGTGCTTGCAATATCCCGGCAATGATGCTGCGTTTTTCGTGCCTATTCCGGAGAATCGGGGATGATCCCGGGATATTGAAAAGTCAAAGTTTCCCGCCAAGGGTCTCGATCGGTGAAATTTCCGCGAGGGCTTAAGTCAATATCCTGAACGTCGAGTATAGGTAGAGAAATTTAATATTCAGGGATGAAACAGGAGGTTGTCAGGGATGGCCGACCCGCGATTGGAATCCCATCCAGTGTCTATTGATACGCTCGCCGAGGAAAACCTGCGGTTAAAGGCGGAATTGAAACGTCAGCAAGAGATGTATGAAAATTCCCACCTGGAACTGATCAAATACATGGTGGAAACCGAACGACAGTCCAAAGAACTAAAACGTCTGAATCGCATGGTAAGTCGGGCCTTTTTAAACACGATCGAAATTATTCAAGCTATGATTGACCTTCGGGAACCGGGCTATTACGATCAT
>WFTQ01000064.1 GCA_015485355.1 bacterium
GCCCACGTGCCTTTCGGCAAGTGGGAAATGCCCATCAAGTTTCAATTTAAAAAGAACGGGGGGACCTGTCAGCCGGGTTGTCACGAAGCCCTGACTTACGACCGAGATTAACGTCCCCGCCGAAACCCCGGTGGTTTCCCGCTTCCAACACCGTGATCGGCCCAACAGACCCGTCCAAAACCCCGAAACCCAGCACCACCGTCTGGTGATCAGACGGACGGGAGGCCGCGGAAATGAGTCGGTTTGTTCATTTGCACGTCCACAGCTACTACAGTTTTCTGGACGGCACCATATCTCCGGAACACCTGGTTCGGCGGGCCAGCCGGCTGGGCTACCGCCATCTGGCGCTGACCGACCACAACGGTCTGTACGGTGCGGTGGAGTTTTACCGCCTGGCCCGGGAGGCCGGTATTCATCCGATCATCGGAGCCGAGGTCCGCCTCTCCGACGGCAGTCAGCTGGTCTTGCTGGTCCAGAACCAAACCGGATACCAGAATTTGTGCCAGTTGCTTTCTCTGGGCCATCTTCGAGCCGGTCACCTGAAATTCACGCTCCACCTGAAAGACGTTTTCCGGTACCACGAGGGCCTGTTCGTACTATCCGGCGGTCAGAAAGGGGCCCTGTGGAAGATGGCCCACGCCCGAAACATCGAGGCGGCCCAACGCTATTGCCGACAAATGCAACGGGTATTGAAGGATCGCTTCCTGATGGAAATCCAGTTGTTCTCCCGGGATGATCTGCTGACCAACCTTCGACTCCGCGATCTGGCCGTCCAATACAGCATTCCTCTGGTGGCCACAAACGATGTCCATCTGCTGGAACCGGGGGATCGGGACCTGCGCCGGGTGCTGCACGCCATCGCCCGGAACACCCTGCTCACCCATGTCACCACCGCCGGCAGCGCCGAACAATACCTGAAATCCCCCGAGGAGATGGGTCGACTGTTCGCCGCCTTTCCCGGTGCCCTGGAAAACACCGTCAAGGTGGCCCAACGCTGCCAATTCGAATTGACCCTGGGCCGCCCCATTTTTCCGCGCATCGATTTGCCGCCGGGGGAAACCGGCTTCTCCCACCTGTGGAAGTCGGCCTTCGAAGGGGCGAAACAGCGCTATCGCCCCTTGACCCAGCCGCTCATCGATCGCTTGAACTACGAGCTGAGCGTTATTCATCGGCTGGGCTTTGCCGACTACTTCCTGATTGTGAAGGACATCGTGGATTTCTGCCACCGGGAGGGCATTCCCTGTGTCGGCCGGGGTTCCGCCGGAGACAGCGTGGTCGCTTACGTGCTGGGCATCACCCAGATCGATCCCCTTCGCTACCGGCTGTATTTCGAACGATTCTTAAATCCCGATCGCTCGGATCCCCCCGACATCGATCTGGACATTTGCTGGAAAAACCGGGATCGGGTGCTGGAATACGTTTACCAGAAATACGGCGCCCAGCGCACCGCCATGATCGGTACTTTTGCCACCTTTCGGCTGCGCTCCTCCATCCGCGACGTGGCCCGGGTATACGGCTTGCCGGAAAACGAAATCAATGCCATCACGCGCCACCTTCCGCACTCCGAGGTGTCCCGCCTGGAGGAAATCATCCATCGGCTGCCGGAATGTCAGCATTTGCAATACCATTCCGACCTCTTCCGCCGCATTCTGCAAACCGCCCGACGCATCGCCGACTTCCCCCGGCATCAATCGATCCACCCTGGAGGGGTCATCATCGCACCGGACCGCCTTACCCGTTACACTCCCCTACAGGTGGCCGGAAAAGGCCTCGTGATCTCCCAGTACGACATGTATTCCATCGAATCGCTGGGACTGGTGAAAATGGACCTTTTAGGCGTGCGTTCCCTCAGCATGGTCAGCGATTGCCTGGCCATGGTTCGAGGGCTCTATCATCAGCTGTGGGACAACTCCCCCGGTCCCCTTCCAGATGTTTCCCCCCGGCCCGCTCCCCGGCCCGGTGGAGACGGTCTTCCCCTCTTCCCCGATCGGCCGGGCGATCCCTCCGGCCCATCGTCTCCATCCCCTACCGATGTCCGCATTTACCGCTTCGACGTCGCCCGGCGGCGCATTGTTCCGGAGGAGGCCCGCGAATATCTGAACCCGCAGCGTTTCCCTTTTCTCGATAGCCGCAAGCGGCACCTTTCCCCTCTGGACCTGCGGGTGATTCCCGACGACGATCCCAACGTTATCGCCCTTCTGCGAGCCGGATTAAGCATGGGGTGTTTTCAAACGGAAAGCCCGGGGATGCGAGGGTTGTTACGCAAAATGCAAATCGATGGGGTGGATGACGTGATCACCGCGGTCGCCCTGATCCGTCCGGGCGCAGCCAACAGCGGGATGAAAGACCTCTACATCCGGCGGCGTGCGGGGTTGGCTCCCGTGGAATACCCCCATCCCTCCCTGAAGAGAGTGCTGGCCGACACCTACGGCAACATCATTTACCAGGAACAGGTGATGCAGGTGGCGGCGGAGGTCGCCGGCTTGAGCCTGGCCCAGGCGGACATCCTCCGGAAGGCCATGACCAAATCCCGAGACCGCACAACCCTGCTGAGCCTGCGCAATGCCTTTTTAAACGGAGCCCGAAGCAAAGGCCTCCAGCGCCGACAGGCAGAAACCATCTGGCGGTTCCTGACCAATTTTGTGGGATACGGATTCAACAAAGCCCATTCCGCAACCTATGGAGTCATCGCCTATCAAAGCGCTTACCTCAAACACTACTTCCCGGTTCAATACATGACGGCGGTGCTGAATAATCAGGGGGGATTCTATTCGACGGCCGCTTACATCGAAGAGTGCCGCCGCATGGGGATTCGCTTGCTGCCGCCGGACGTCAACACCGCAGAACGGGATTTCGTCGCCCGGGGCGACACCATCCAGGTGGGCTTGTCCCACGTGTACGAGCTTACCGAGAAAACCCTGAACCGCATTTTGCAGGAACGCAAGCATGCCCCTTACCGCGATTATTACGATTTCCTCCAGCGGGTGCAACCCCGAGAAAAGGAGGTGCACCACCTGATCAAATGCGGTGCCCTGCGTTCTCTGGAACCCAACGAACCCCTGTGCCTGCTGCGAAACCGACTCTTTTTCAAAAACCGACGCAACCGGCCCATAACCGAATCCCTGTTGGAATCGGTGTCGCTTCTTCCTTACAACACCGCTCAACGCATTTTAAACGAGCTGGAAATTCTGGGCTTTGCCGTCACCGATCATCCCCTGACCCTTTTTGAAGAGCTCATCAACCGAGAGGAGGTCACCTCTTCCGCGGCCCTGGAACAATTTCCCGGCAAGCGGATCGTTTTTGTGGGCTGGCTGGTCGCCAGCCGGCGGGTTAAAACCCGCAACAACCAGTACATGAAATTTCTCACCCTGGAGGATCGGGAGGGACTTTGCGAGGCCGTACTGTTCCCTCGCACCTATTCCCGGTATGGGCATTTGATTAAGGGACACGGACCTTACCGGATTGTGGGAAGGGTGCAATCCCGCCTGCCGGGCGAAGCAAACCTGTTGGTGGAACAACTCGAGCCATTAACCCTTAACAAGGAAGAACTGGAGGCCCGGCTCCGCCGGTTGCCAGCGCACGTCCCGGAATTCGATGGATGAAACGGAAGGGTATTTCCCAGGCGCCGGAAACTTCGGAAAAGAAGACCATCCGGCCACCGGTATGGGGGATTTCCCCCATACCCTGCTATGGGTACACCGTAAACTACCGTCCACCCACTAAAATCCGGAATCCTTTGGCCGGTATCACCGCGGGAAGTTTCTGCTCCCCGGCGTTCACCTTTTCGCCCGTCCAGGCGTCCCGATATTGCGAGAAACGGAGATCACCCCGGGAAAGGACGACACGGGTCTCCGTTTCGCCCCGATTGAACAGAGCCAGCACCTCCGCCGTCTCGTCCCAGCGCTTAAAGGCGAACACATCTCCCTGACTGACCCGGGAGAGCACCGCATACCGACCGTAGCGTAACACGGGATGGTCTTTCCGGATTCGAATGATCTTCTGGTAAAACCGGAACAATTCCTGATCAAAACCGTTTTCATCGGCGGGCCGGGGTTTTCCCAGGGGATGGGTCTTTTCCACATCGAAGGTCATTTCCGGCCAGACCATCGGCTTTCGATCATCGGGGTCATCGGCTCCCCACATGCCGGCTTCATCACCGTAATAGATCATGGGGGCTCCTACAAAGGTCATCTGAAAGGCCGCGATCTGCTTTTGTACCCGACGTTCCGCTTTGGTCGGCTTGCGCACATCGTAATCGGGATTCTGCCGGGGGTCGCACATGCGGTCATATTCCCGGTCGGGATTGATTATCATGGAAGGCAAGCGATCGGTGTCGTGAGAATCCATTAAATTCCATAACAGGTACGCATTCGCCCCATACTTGTCCAGAATGTCCTGCAACCGACGGGCAAACTCCTGGGACGGGATGGCCAATTTCTTATCGATGAAAAAGCGCACCACCGCCTTGGCGAAAAGATAATTCATGGTGCCGTCTATTCGACGATCCTTTACCCATTCCGAGGCGTCGCCCCAAATTTCCGAAATGGTAATGGCGGCCGGATTGATCGACTTGACATAAGCATACCACTCCCTCCAGAAAACCGGAGAGACTTCCTCGGTTACATCCAACCGCCAGCCATCCACCCCGTCTGCTGGATTGCCATCCCCATTGGGATCCATCCAGCGTCGGGTAATGGCAAAGATGTATTTCCTTGGGCCCTCTTTTAAACCGTTCTCATCCTCGGCAAATTCGGGAAGGGATTTCACCCCCCACCAGGCCTTATAATCAAATTCGTTTTCCGGCGTTTCCGGATCATCCCAGGAAAGTATGTCGTACCAGTCCAGATAGGGTGAGTTTTTCCCGTTTTTCAGAATGTCCTGAAAGGCAAAAAATTGCGTCCCACTGTGATTAAACACCCCGTCGATAACCACCTTTATGCCGCGCTTGTGGGCTTCCTGAATCAATCGCAAAAAGGTGGAATCGGCCTTTGTCCAAATCCAGGTGGAAGGGTCTTCCGTTTCCCGCGCCGCCGCAATGCGGGCTTTATCCCCGACGGGATCGGGACCAAAATTGTCGTCGATGTGATGATAACTGGCGGCATCATATTTATGCAGGCTGGGCGCCTCGAAGATGGGATTAAAGTAAATCCCCTCCACCCCCAACGATTTCAAATAATCCAGTTTTTCGATCACTCCGATCAAATCCCCCCCATACCGACGCGTGTAAACGACGTCATAAAAATAACTCGAGCGTTTCCGTTCCCAGGGCTGTAACAGATACCAATCGCTGGTCCAGGGGTGGATCTGCCAGCCGGGCTCCAGATCCGCCTCGGGCACTTCTTCCGGGGTCGGGTCGTTGCTCGGGTCCCCGTTGCGAAACCGTTCCGGAAAAATCTGATACCAGATACGGCCTTCCGCCCACTTTAAGGCATCATCGTCCCGGGTATCCGGCGTTTCTTTACAACCCATTGCGAGGCCTAGGGCCAGTAAGGCGACCAGAATGACAGGGATTTGTTGCTGATTCATACAATCCTCCCGGGTTAACCGTTTTTCTTCGGAGTGATCGGACTCGCCCTGAACGGCCGCTAAGACCGGCCTGCACCAGGGGACCCCAAAAGGCTTACCGCGCCGAACGACAGGGATGGCATTCGGGAACGGTATCAACCATGTTTCTTTTCAAAATCTTTCATAAATTCCACCAGTCGCTGAACCCCTTCCAGCGTCATGGCATTGTAAATGGAAGCCCGTATGCCGCCCACCGAGCGGTGCCCTTTTAATCCCACCAACTCCCGCTCCTTTGCCTCCGCCACAAACCGCTTCTCCAGATCCTCGGTAGGTAAACGCCAGGTGATGTTCATGATGGAGCGACTATCCTTCCGGGCATGGGGACGATAAAAATCGGAGGCGTCCAGGACGTCGTAAACTAAGCGGGCCTTCTTGCGATTCCGCTCCTCAAGCACATCGATGCCACCTTCATCCTGTATCCACTTCATTACCAGATTGACCACGTAAACGCCGAACGTGTTGGGGGTGTTGTACAGAGAATGCTTTTCCGCAAACAGCTTGTAATTCAAAATGGAGGGAATATTTTTGGGAGACCGCTCCAGCAAATCCTTTCGGATGATCACAATGGTTACTCCGGAAGGCCCGGCATTCTTTTGAGCCCCGGCATAAATCAAAGCAAACCGATGGGGATCGAAACGCCGACAGTAAAGATCCGAGGACATATCCGCCACCAGGGGAACGTCACCGGTATCGGGATACTCCTGCCACTGAGTACCAAAAATGGTGTTATTCGAGGTAATGTGCACGTAGGCGGCATCCGGTCCGATGGAAAAATCGGTGGGAATATAAGAAAAGTTGTCATCTTCGGAAGAGGCAATGACCCGAAAAGGTTTGCCTAATTTTTCGACTTCTTTGATGGCCTTCGTGGCCCAGGATCCCGTGTTGATGTACGCGGCGGTTTTCCCTTCCCGGGAAAGATTTAAGGGAACCGCGGCAAACTGGGCTGTGGCCCCACCCTGAAGGAACAACACCTGATAGTCATCGGAAAAACCCATGATGTGTTTCACCCGGGATTCGGCCTCCAGAATTAGATCATCGAACGTAGCAGAACGATGACTGATTTCCATGATAGACATCCCTTCGCCGTGATAATCCAACAGCTCCCTCTGCACCGTTTCCAGAACAGGTAACGGAAGGGTTGCCGGGCCGGGATTGAAGTTGATCACACGGTGCGCCATAATGCGTCTCCTTCTCTTTGGGGGTTCAAACCATCAACCAACGCTGTTAATTTAAGGAAAGGGGAAGAAAGCGCCAACGGAAAAAGAGAATTTTCCGGTTCACGGTCGGCTCCCACCGACGGCATCGGCGTTTGACCCGGAAAAAGAAGTCGTTGCTTCCGCAGTTAAAAATATCTATTTTCAGGGCAATTTGAAGAGCGGGAAAGGATCAAGAGAGTATCGCATTGGAGAACCCACGGGACAAATTGGAACGGCCTTGGGTGCCGGAATTGGACGAAATCTTAGGCGTGCCCTTCAAAGTTCTGGACGATGGATTTGTACGGGTGATCGACTATATGGGCAACGACGGTTCCATTGTCCAAGCGGCCCGGGTGTCTTATGGAAAGGGAACGAAAAAAATTCACCAGGATCGGGGATTAATTCGCTATTTAATGCGCCATCGCCATACCACACCCTTTGAAATGTGTGAGATCAAGCTGCACGTCCGGGTTCCCATGGACACCTGGCGCCAATGGATTCGCCATCGCACCGCCAATGTCAATGAGTACTCCACCCGTTATTCCATTGCCATCGATGCGGCCTATCAAACGCCGCCGGATCAGTGGCGGCTTCAGTCGGTGGGGAATCGGCAGGGCAGTGCCGGTTTTGCCGACAAAGCCGTGGGGAATCGGCTCTCTCAACGGGAAACCCAACTGCAGCAACTGGCCCGCGAGGTGTACTACGAACGCCTGGAGGCGGGCATCGCCCGGGAACAGGCGCGCAAGGATTTGCCCCTTTCCACCTATACAGAGGCCTATTGGAAAATCGATCTGCACAATCTCCTCCACTTTCTGGAATTGCGCATGGCCGAGAATGCGCAATGGGAGATTCGACAATATGCCTGGATCATCGGAAACGAGATTGTGCGGCGCTGGTGTCCCCTGACCTGGGAAGCTTTTCAGGATTATCGCTTGCAGGCGCACTCCCTTTCCCGTCTGGAAGTGGAAATCATTCGGCACCTGGCCGGCGGCGATGCCCGGGCGGCCGTCACGGCGGCCATAGAAATGGGGTTGCTGCCGCAGGATTATGAATTCGGCATGGAACTCAAACGAAATCGCGAGCGGGACGAATTGGAACAGAAACTGCTTCAGCTCGGTTTCTCGGTGCCCTGGAAATAACCGGGTAAAATGAAAATGTTATTGACTGAACGGAAGCGAGAATATATATTTTGTGCGGTTTCAATCGTTGGACAATCCGGCGTAGCTCAATGGTAGAGCGGGTGGCTGTTAACCACTAGGTTGCAGGTTCGAGTCCTGCCGCCGGAGCCATTTGAAAGGCTGGTCGAAACCGACCTTTTGAATAGATTCTAATTGTAGTTCCTCTTCTGGGACTTCAAAGAAGTTGATGGTAATCTCAGTATTGGAGAAGATAATTTCTTTTACAAGGAGTCTTAAAAGACTCCTTTTTTCTTGTGGGGAGAGTTGAGAAAAGATTCTTGAGAAATAGCGGAAAGATTCTTTTATGACCTCTGCATTAACAACATAATCTCTCCAGCGGTCAATCTCAGACTCAACCCCTTTCAAGTCTTCCTCAAGCCCTTTTAATTCCTTATCAAGATTTTCCATCTCTTTAAGGATAAATCTTTCAGCAGATTGACCTTTTATTGTAATAAGTTTCTCTGTAAGAAGGGAGCCTTTCTTTTCAAGTTCACCTATCCTTAGTTTAAGTAAAATCCTCTTCTCCTCTAATTCCTTTACTTTTGAGGACGCCTCACCAGAAGCCCTTGAAACAATCCTTTGAAGTAAAATCTCATTCCTTGAAATCTCTTCAATTCTCTTTATAACAAATCCTTCTAAAACCCTTGCATTGATGCCCTTTCCACTACAATACCTACGCCGCAGTTTTGAATTGACATTTGTTGGTAGAATTTATAAAATAGTGACAAGTTATGACAATTTTTGTTTATAATCTGGATGGTTGAAAATAAATGTTAAACCGGCAAGCGTTATGAGAATACTTAAAGTAATTATCAAAAACTTTAGAAATCTTGACGGAACAGAAATGTATTTCAATCCTGAGATTAATTTCCTTATAGGAGAAAATGACTTAGGTAAGTCAAATTTTCTTGATATGCTGGATACAATTTTTAACAAAAGAAGTTTCTCCGAGGGAGACTTTACTAATATTAATGCTGTCTCTTATACACATCTCCGA
>WFTQ01000065.1 GCA_015485355.1 bacterium
GATGGCCCATGCCAGCCAGGATATTCTGGAAAAGGCTCAGATATTTCCGGACCTGAAATCGGCTCTGGCCGATGTCCATTTTGCCGTGGCCACCACCCAACGGGAACGGGAATTCCACTTTCCTTTTTATACCCCGAAACAACTGGCTCAAAAAATGGCCTCCTTCGTTGCCGATCATCAAATTGCCCTGGTATTTGGTCGAGAACAATCCGGTTTAACGAACGAAGAAATTGCCTACTGTCACGCCGTATCCACCATCCCTGCTGCGGTGACTCATCCATCCCTGAATCTGGCCCAGGCCGTCATGGTATATGCCTACGAACTGTTCAACTTTTCTATGGAAGCGGAAAAAACCTACGCCTGGCGGTTGGCCTCTCAACCCGAGGTGACCGCCCTGTATGAACGATTGCGGAGCAGTTTGCAGCGGGTGGGCTTTCAACCCATGGACGACTGGGACAGTTTCATGATGCGGTTTAAGCGCATGTTCGGACGCTTACCCCCCGAGGTACGCGACGTCCGGTTAATGCATAAAATCATTCACGCCTTCGACACCTATATCGATGCCCTGGAGCAAAAATTGAAGGAGAGGAACCGACAATGAAATATTATTTTCTGGGCATTGCCGGAACGGCTATGGCCTCGCTGGCCGCCATGCTCAAACAAAAGGGCCACCAGGTCTGGGGCACGGATCAGGGTATTTATCCCCCGATGAGCGATTTTTTACAGCAAGAGGCCATCCCCGTCTGGCAGGGCTACGATGTTGCTCACCTGCAACAACCTTTCGACCTGGCCGTTATTGGAAATGCCCTGACCCGGGGAAACCCCGAAGTTGAGGAAATTTTGAACCGGCGCCTTCCCATCATTTGCATGCCCCGGCTGATTCGGGAACAGATCATTCAGCACCGAAAAAGCATTGTTATCACCGGTACCCATGGTAAGACCACCACGACGGCTTTGACGTCCTGGATACTGGAATATGCCGGATACTCCCCCAGTTTTTTAATCGGGGGCATTCCCCATAATTTTGGGTATCCGGCCCGATATCGGGACAGCGAATTCGTGGTTTTAGAAGGCGACGAATACGACAGCGCTTTTTTCGACAAACGCCCCAAATTCTTGCATTATTTTCCGTACTACCTGATCATTAACAACATCGAATTCGACCATGCCGACATTTATCGCGATGTGGAAGAGATCAAAGACAATTTTCGCAAACTATTACGCGTGTTGCCTTCCCGGGGATTGGTGATTGCGAACGGCGATTCACCCCATGTGCAGGACGTTTTGGAACCCATCTACAGTCGGCTGCAAACCTTTGGACGGAGTCCACACAACGACTGGCACTACGAGATGCAATCGCAAGACCATCACGGCTCCAGGTTTCGGGTCTTCCATGGAGGCGATTCCCGGGGCGATTTTTACCTGCCCTTGCCCGGGGAGTTTCAGGTTCGGAATGCGCTGGCCGGTATCATTACGGCCATGGAGGTGGGCATTCCTGGAACATGCATCCAGGCCGCCCTGGAGCAATTCCGGGGGGTCAAACGCCGGATGGAGGTATGGGGATATTTTCAGGGGGCCCTGGTTATCGACGATTTCGCCCACCATCCCACGGCCATTCAGGAAACCCTTCAGGCACTCAAACACAAATACGATGACCGGCGGCTGGTGGCCTTATTTGAACCCCGCACCAATACGACGGTGCGCAACATCTTCCAGAAAGCATTGGCCCGGGCCCTTTCCTGGGCGGACCGAATACTGGTGGCCCCTTTGCATCGGCCGGAGCGCTTTCCTCCCGCAGAACGGCTTTCCCTGCCTCAGCTCCAGGCCGATTTAGAACAGCTGGGCAAATCGGTGACCATCATCCCGGCTTACGAGGAAATCCTCCCGGTTCTCCAAAACACCCTGCAAGCAAACGATGTGCTGGTCATTCTTACCAACGGCAATCTGGGCGGTGCCTACTCGCAACTCCGTGCCCTGGTCCGGCAACGTCGCTGAAGACCACAATCGGTTGGACTCGATTCGCTGGGTGACCCCTCAGGACAACGCCTTTTTCCCTGGGGAGCATTCGCCGGATGGACAGACGCGGGTCTTACGGATACCGATTAAACGATCACCTCGTTAAAGCTTCGATTTTCCAGGTAAGTTTTACGGATGGTGTCAAACTCTTGGGCGATGGAAAAGAATACATCGAACAAGCGAGGTTCAAAATGTTGCCCTCGTTCCTTCAGCATAATCTTCAGGGACCTTTCGTGGGAGTAGGCATTCTTATATACCCGCTGGGTGGTCAGGGCGTCATACACATCGGCAAGGGCTAAAATCTGGGCCGACAGAGGAATCTCATCGCCGCGCAATCCCCGGGGGTAGCCTCTTCCATCGTAGCGCTCGTGATGACAATAAGTGATATCGATTCCCATATCCAGAAAATCCATTTCTCCGTACTGTTCCCGGATGGATTGCAAAGTATGATACCCGATCACCGTGTGCATTTGCATAATTTTGTACTCCTCGGGGGAAAGTTTGCCGCTTTTGAGCAGGATATAGTCCGGTATCCCCACTTTTCCGATGTCGTGCAACGGTGCGGTTCGGTATAGGGTATCGATAAAGGTGGCGTCCACCTGGTCCTTAAACGGGTCCTCTTCCGCCAGGGCCATGGCCAGAACCTTACAGTAGTTCCGAATCCGTTCCAGGTGATAACCGGTATCTTGATCGCGATATTCCGCCAGCCGGGCCAGTCCAAAAATAATGGCTTCCTGGGCCAGGGTGGTCTTTTTCAGGCTCTGTATGAGTGCGTTTTCGACACGGCGCTGGTCGGTCACATCTTTAATCAATGCGGCGTAAGCAAAAGTGCGCCCGTTCTCGTTGCGAATGGGGAAGAAGGACAGATTGGCGATCAATTCTTCCTGGTTGTGGCGAACACCTTTGATTTCCTGTTTCCAGAAACCGGATTCCCCCACGGCCCGCCGGATTTCATCAAAATCGATGGCCGGGAAGACATGTTTGGCCAGTACCGACAGCGGCTTATGCATAAAATCCTTGTCCCCCAGACCGGTCATCTGCTCGAAACCGACATTGGACTTCACGATAATCCCATCGGTATCCACCACCAGAAGCCCGTCATCGGCGCTCTCGATAACGTCCTGAAAAATCCGGAGTTCCTCCAGCCGTTTGTTGAGGATCTGCTTTAAGTCATCGACTAAACTCTTTTCCCGAATTTTTTTATGGGACCGCTTGATGACTTCCCGTACTTTTTTCACAAAATCGGGAATCATGAAAGGCTTAACGATGTAGTCGTATCCCCCCTTTTTGAGGAAGTCCACCGCCATCTCCAGGTCGGGATTGCCGGTCATAAAAATAAAGGGGATATCCGGATGCGTACGCAGGGCGTAGTGGAACAAATCCACCCCCGTTTTTCCCGGTAAATAAATGTCGGATACAACAATATCGAAATGGGATTGTCCTAAGCGCTCGATGGCCGAATCCACATCCGTGACCGCCACGGCGTGGATCTTCTCGTGCTCTAAGGCCTGGGCCAGAATTTGCCCCAGAAAATATTCATCGTCCACAATCAATGCATGGGGCCACTGGTCTTTTTTCATCGCCTTCGTCTGTACTCGTTTTTCCCATTACCCATCATTATCGTCATTCGCAATGCAGAGTTTACGCGGGAAACCCAATACCCCGATGCAAGGCGACGGCCATGGTCTTGGCGGCCAACTCCCACTCCATTCGTTGCCAGGGAGACGAAAAACTTATTCTCCCTTGGGCGATGGAAAAGGGGAGAAAGGGGATTCCTTTTCCGGAGCATCCTGAGACGAAGGCACCTTATGGGTCCGCAAGGCCTTTTCGAATGTCGGATAGGAGATTCGGTAGCGCCCCTGGGGGTAGAGTTGCTTCATTTCCTGGAAGAATTCGGCCAATTGCTCCCACATTTGAAGATGCATAAAACCGGTACACAGAAAATAGGCCAGTGTTTCTTTATCATAAAATTCCGGATCCAGCTGAACGATCTTTGCGCATACATCGATAAGCACCGGATAATCCTTTTCTTCGTAAAACAAATGGGCCAGACCAAAATATCCCGGTGCTTGCTCCTTATTCGTTTCGCCCATGTCGATGATCTGACGAAAGTACTTCCGGGCTTCACTCAACTCCCGCCGGAAAAAATGGATAAACCCCAGGTAATAGGCCAGGGCCTGTTTGTAATCGCGCTCTTCGATCCGGAATAGTTCCCATGCCTTTTGCAAATACGGTTCCGCCTCTTTAAGCTCTCCCTGTAAAAAGTAAATCTTTCCTAATTCGAAATAGATATACCGTTTATCCGATTCGCTGACGGGGAATTTCTGGGCCTTGTGCAAATAATCCAGCGCCCGGGGAAATTGATTCAGGCCGGCATAAGCAAAACCGATCAAACGGTAACAATCGTATAACTGTTGTTCCTGCAGTTTCCCCGAATCGATGGCCCGTTTTAAGTATTCAATGCTTTTGGGATACTGCCGGTTATAAAAGTAGCTCCAACCGATCTCAATCCAGATAATGGGTAAATTGTCCGGATCATCCTGAATTTGCTCCGCCACCCAGTGGTACTCCTGAAGGGCTTTGGGAAAGTCTCGGTTTAAATAGGCCTCCCGGGCTTTCTGGAGGCGTCGGAGAATCTGGTGCTCGGTGGGTTTCATAATTTTTCCTTGCGCTAATGAGAAAATTCTTTATTTTACTCCAGTCGTGGCATTGTATGAATGCCTGCATAAAGGCTGTAACTCCACGCTGAATCGCTCTGGCAATTTAATCGAGCAAACGGGCGGGGGCAACAGGGGATTCAAGAAAGGAGCCAGTGAGCGGGTATGGGAATCCGGAAAGCGTCGCCGGCACGAGAGACCCGAAAAAAGTCCTTAAAAGGATACAGCCGCAAGACCAACGACATCCAACTCATCGCCATAGTCGGTGTGGAATAGAGCGCAATTTTCCGCGATCCAGGGCAAACAAGACGTGAACCAACAAGTGAAATTATTAACAGGGAGCCTGATATGAACACCATTCTACCCATTACCGAGCTGACCGAAGAAGAAGCCATGTTCAAGGAAATGGTCAGCGAGTTCGCCCGCGAACAAATCGCCCCTCATGTTCACGAGATGGACGAAAAGGGCGAATTTCGTCCCGAGCTGATCCGGCAATTTTTTGAGCTGGGCATCATGGGCATCGAAATACCGGAAGAATATGGTGGAACGGGAGCCTCTTTCTTCATGAGCATTTTAGCGGTGGAGGCCCTGGCAAAGGTAGACGCTTCCGCCGCCATTTATGTGGACGTGCAAAACACCCTGGTCAACAACGCCGTCTTGCGCTGGGGGAACGAATCCATAAAACAAAAATACTTACCGCAACTGGCCGGCGAAAAATTAGGGGCCTATGCCCTGTCGGAAGCCGAATCCGGAAGCGATGCGTTCTCCCTGAAAACCCGGGCCGAGGACAAGGGAGATCATTACCTGCTTAACGGCCGTAAACTATGGATTACCAATGGCGCCGAAGCCGAAATTTATCTGATCTTTGCCAACATCCACCCCGAGTTGGGATATAAAGGCATCACCGCCTTTATCGTGGAGCGGGGATTTCCAGGCTTTTCGGTGGGAAAAAAAGAAGACAAATTAGGCATTCGGGCCAGTAGTACCACCGAACTGATTTTAGACGATTGTGTGGTTCCCAAGGAAAACGTTCTGGGCGAAGTGGGGAAAGGATATAAGGTGGCTATCGAGACCCTGAATGAAGGACGGATTGGTATCGGGGCTCAAATGCTGGGGATCATGGAAGGAGCCCTCGATGCCGCCGCTCGCTATGCCCACGAAAGGGTACAATTCGGACAACCCATCGTCAATTTTCAAGCGATTCAATTTCAGATAGCCGAGGCGGCGACCCTGCTGGAAGCTTCCCGAACGCTGGTTTACAATGCGGCGCGGCTCAAGGATGCCGGCAAAGTCTTTCTGAAGGAAGCCGCCATGGCGAAATGGTTCTCTTCGGTAAATGCCGAAAAAGTGACCTCCCGAATGCTGGAAATTTTCGGCGCTTATGGCTACACCAAGGAATATCCTATCGAAAAGTTTTATCGGGATGCCAAGATCGGGCAGATCTATGAAGGAACCTCCAACATGCAGCTGCAAACGATTGCCAAATATCTGCTATTCAATCGCTGAGGTTCCCTGGGATTGTGCCCCGGCCGGGATCGGAGGACCGCACGGCCGATCGTCCCAACGGGTGGTTCTGCCATCCCGGCCGGGCGCACACAAAAAAAGGCGTCGGCGAAACTTCACCGACGCCCCGGGCATGCAAAAAAGACCATCGATTTAATTTCGCCGATCCAGAGGAATGTAGTCTTGCCTGCCGGCCACACCCTTATAAGCCGGACGAATGATGCGGCCACCGTTGATTAACTCTTCGATACGATGGGCAGACCAGCCGACAATACGGGCCATTGCAAAAATGGCGGTAAAAATCTCCTGCGGAAAGCCCAGCATGTCGTACACGAAACCGGAATAAAAGTCTACATTGGCGGAAATCACTTTATCGGACTGTTTCACCTCCCGAAAAATGCCTGGAGTAAGCCGTTCAATCATGTCATACAGATAAAATTCGTCCAGCCGTCCCTTTTCTTCGGCCAGTTCACGGGCTTTTTCCTTCAAAATAATGGCGCGGGGATCGGATTTGGTGTATACCGCATGCCCCATGCCGTAGATTAGCCCTTTGCCGTCAAACGCTTCTTTACGAATGATTTTTTCGATATAAGCGGCCACTTCTTTTTCATCGTCCCAGTGTTTCACGTTCTTCATAAAATCTTTAATCATATCCCGAACGTAGGAATTGGCGGCACCGTGCAGAGGTCCCTTCAGGGAACCAATGGCCGCCGAGACAGCCGAATAGGTGTCGGTATGACTGGACGTTACCACATGCATGGTAAAGGCCGAATTGTTGCCTCCGCCATGTTCTGCATGCAATACCAGAGCCAGATCCAACAATTCGGCTTCCAATTCACTGAATTCACCACCAGGCCGCAACATGTACAGGAAATTTTCTGCGATGTCATAATCTTCGCGTGGGGCACGAATAATGAGCTGTTTATTCCCAAATTCGTACAGCAACGCATTATAGGAATAGGCAATGATGGATGGGAATTTGGCGATAATGTTTAAACACTGGCGAACCACATTGGGAATCGCGATGTCATCCGGGTTATCATCCAGAGTGTACAGGGTTAACACATCCCTTTGTAGGGCGTTCATCACGTTGGGGGAAATAAACTGTAGAATACTATTCTCCACAAACAATTTGGGTAGATGCATTTGTTGTTTTAGATGCTCCTCATATTCTTCCAGTTCCGATTTGTTAGGGAGCCTTCCAAACAGGAGTAGATAGGATACCTCGGAGAAGCCGTGTCGGTTGTCCGCCTGCAAACCTTTCACAATATCCCGAATATGAATGCCTCGATAGTACAACTCTCCATCGACAGGGACGATCTTGTCGCCCTCTTTTCGGAATCCCACAACACTGGAAATCTGGGTTAATCCTGCCAGTACGCCGGAACCGTCGGCATTGCGCAGTCCGCGTTTCACGTCAAATTTTGTATAAAGTTCCCTGTCGATGACGTTGCGTTGAAGGATGGTTTCAGAGGCTTTTTTCAAAAAGTTATCATCCATAGTGAGGTCCCCTTTTGCTTTAATTTTAGTTGACCACCATTGGTCTGGTGAAAATTAATAAAATTTCATACCTTAAGAAACCCTTTTCGATTTATTTCATGCCCTGAAAGGTTTGGAGTTTCCGAAAAAAATTTTTTGCTTCCGATTTTTTTTGGCTCTATCTAACTTTTTCGTTCAAATCGGATGAGGACTTTAGTCAAATTCGGACAATAGGCAACAAGAAACCATAAAGAGGGGAAACGATTATGGCCGACCGCCTGGTTGAATGTGTACCCAATTTTTCGGAAGGACGGAATAAAAAGGTCATCGATCAGATTACTGCAGAAATCACCTCCGTGGCTCAGGTGACATTACTTTCGGTGGAAATGGGGGCCGATGTCAACCGCACCGTGGTGACTTTCATCGGTCCTCCAGAGGCCGTTCAAGAGGCCGCCTTTCGGGCCATTAAAAAGGCCGCCGAATTGATCGATATGCGACAACACAAGGGGGCCCACCCCCGGATGGGCGCTACCGATGTTTGTCCCTTTGTGCCGGTGAGCGGAATAACCATGGAAGAGGTGGTGCAACTTTCCCGCGAAGTTGCCCGTCGCGTGGGTGAGGAACTGGGTATACCGGTGTATCTTTATGAAGAATCGGCCACCCATCCGGAACGAAAGAGTCTGGCCAATATTCGTGCCGGTGAATATGAAGGTTTGCCTAAGAAGTTGCAAGACCCTCGCTGGAAACCCGATTTTGGTCCTGCCGAATTTAATCCCCGATCGGGTGCCACGGTCATCGGTGCCCGGGAATTTTTGATCGCCTATAACATCACCCTGAATACCCGGGAAAAACAGTACGCCACCGACATCGCCTTCGAAATCCGGGAAAAAGGGCGTTCCGTTCGCCGAGGCAATACCCAGCCCTTCTATTTTAAAGGGGAGCTGGTGAAATATCGGGAAAATCACTTCCCCTGTGGCAATTGCTCCTTTGTGGGCAAAACCCTCGAAGAGACCGCCCAACACTGTCAAAAGGTGCACCAGTACGATTTGTTTGAACTGCTGCGCATGCATGGAACGGATCCCCGGAATGCCATTGGCCGTTCGGTTAAAAAACCGGGAAAATTCAAACATGTTCGGGCCATCGGTTGGTATGTGGAGGAATACGGTCGGGCACAGATTTCCATTAACTTAACCAATTACAAAATTTCGCCCCCGCATCGGGTGTTGGAAGAGGTTCGCAGATTGGCGGCGGAAAGGGGACTGGTCGTCACCGGCAGCGAAATTGTGGGCCTGGTACCTTTTCAGGCCATTTATAACGCGGGGAAATATTACCTTCAGCGTCAGGGAAAATCGACCGGCGTTCCGGTAACCGATATCATTGAAACGGCCGTTTACTCTATGGGATTAAGTGACGTCAGCCCATTTGATCCGCGGGAGAAAATTCTGGGATTGCCCACCACGCCCGACAATGCCCTGGTGGCAATGAGAGTGAACGATTTTACCCACGAAGTGAGTCGAGAGACCCCCGCTCCAGGAGGGGGATCCATCGCCGCACTGGCCGGGGCACTGGGTGCCGCGCTGGGCTCCATGGTTAGCAACCTGGCGATCGGAAAACCAGGATATGAAGCCGTGGAACAGGATTTGATCCAGCTGGCCGAACAGGCCCAGGAATTGAAAGACAAGTTGCTAAAAGCCGTGGATGAGGACACCCAGGCATTTAATGCTTATATGGAAGCCCGACGTTTACCTCAGAATACCCCCCAGGAAAAAGCTGCACGGGAAAAGGCGATACAAGAGGGATTGAAACAGGCGGTCAACGTTCCCTACACCACTGCCCAATTCAGCCTGGAGGCCCTTAAGCTGTGCCATGAGGCCGCCCGGAAGGGGAATGTCAATTCGATCAGCGATGCCGGCGTGGGGGCCCAAATGGCTTATTCCGGTGTGTTGGGAGGTGTGTTTAATGTTTGGATTAATCTGCCTCCCATTAAAGACCAGGAATTTGTTTCCCAGATGAAAAAGCGTTGCGATGAAATGGAAAAAAAGGCGCGTCATCTACTGGAAGAAACGTTACAGTATGTCTGGAACAAAATCCGGGAGTGATCTCCCCTTCACCGTCTCGCGTACGGGAAACCCGAACAGGTGGACTGCGTATATTTCTTGAAATCATTGGGAGGAGTGAGCTATGGGCAGGACACCTTCGTTCCCCTCGACAGTCGGTAAACAATCCTTACTGGCTTTGCTTTTGTTCTTGTTCCTGGCGGGCCTTGTAGCCGCGGCTCCGGCATCCCGGACCTGGTTGGGCGTTCTGGTGCGCTCGATCGACTACGATGAACTGGCGGAATATGATCTGGATTATGGTGTAAGAATCCAGAAAGTGTTTCCCAACAGCCCCGCGGCGCAAGCGGGTATAAAACGGGGCGACATCCTGATCCGGTTTAATGGAAATGCGGTATATTCCCCCGCCAGGCTCGCCTGGTTGGTCCGTCAATATCGTCCCGGAGACCAGGTACAGCTGGAAATTTACCGGGATGGGCGGACCGAACAGGTGAAGCTGACGCTGGGAAAACGAAAGGCCGCCGGGCGGGGTGGGAATCGACAGGCGTATCTGGGCATTAAACTGCAAACCCTAAGCCCGGCGCTGCGAAAATACTTCGGCGCCCCCGAAGACCGAGGCATACTCATCGCCGATGTCGCCAAGAACAGCCCTGCAGATGAGGCCGGCCTGTACCCCGGAGATGTAATTTTAAAAATGGACCGGAAAATCATTCGCAGCATCAGGGATGTATACCGGGTACTGGCTTTCTTTGAACCCGGTGATGCGATTGTTATTGAATACATACGGGACCGGCGAAAACAACAAACCCGAGTCACTTTAGGAGAGCGGGCCGCACCAGGGATATTCGACGGGTGGCCGGACGATTTTCCGGTCCATTTTCAAATTCCGTTTTTGGATGAGGACGTGGTTATCTTCCCCGAAAGGTTGCAGAAGGATTTATGGGAATTGCGGCAATTCCTGCAAGAGATAAAGCCTGAATGGAAACAGAAATGGATGGAGTTGCAAAGCAGGTGGCGGTGGGTGTTCATTTGATGGGCCCCGAAAGGACATCAAACAGACGCACTCAAACATCGTTATCCCTAACGGGGTCTCTTCAGGTCGTTCCAGCACCCTGCCGGGGCGGGGGGGAAAACGAATGTTGATAAAAGAAAAAGGGAATGTTGCTTCCCTGCGTACATCCCTGTGCGACCATCACATCCCTGTGATTCATGGGCGGATGCAACATTCCCCAGGCAAATTGCTTACGCCTTTGCCGTCAAAGTTCTCTCTAAGATATCGGTCAAATCCTTAATCTTGTAAGGCTTTTTCAAAAATTCCTTTACCCCCATTTTGCGCAATTCCTCCAGCCGTGTGGGGTCTGCATACCCGCTGGAGAAAATGATCTTTACCTTGGGATTCTTTTCCCAGATGCGCGACGCCGCCTCCAGACCGTCCATTTCGGGCATTTGTAAATCCATGATAATCACATCCAATTCTTCTTCGTGCTTTTGGAACAACTCCAGGGCTTCTCTACCATTATTGGCGATCAATACTTCATAATTCATGGATTCCAGCATATTGTAAAGGGTGATTTGCAACATCTTCTCATCATCCACCACCATAATTTTTCCGCTCCCCAGCCGAACATTCAGGGGAACCTCCTGTTCTTCCTCGACGGGCTTGAACACCGCCGGGAAATAGATACTGAACTGTGAGCCCTGATTGGGTTCCGAACGCACATCGATATAGCCCCTATAGCTCTTAATGATGCCATATACCATGCTGAGTCCCAAGCCGGTTCCCTTTCCTTCCTTTTTGGAGGAGAAAAAGGGGTCAAAAATCTTGTCGATGATCTGTGGGGGAATACCCGTTCCCGTATCGGCGATTTCCAATTTGACATAAGTACCCGGTTTGATTTCAGAGGAAAACAACATTTGTTTTTCTTTGACCTGAATGTTTGACGTACGAAAGATCAGGCTTCCTCCATGGGGCATGGCGTCCAGCGCATTCATGGACATATTCATTAGAATTTGTTCGATCTGCGTCTTATCGGCCTCGATGTTCCACAAGTTTTCCGAAAGCTCCTTATGAATCTGCACTTTCTTGGAAACAATTCGATGAAACATGGAAGAAAAATCCGTCACGATCTGATTAAGATTCAGAATGGTTTTTACACCATGCTTACTTCCCCGAGCGAAAGAAAGAATCTGGCTGGCCAATTGAGCCGCCTGTTCGGTCGCCCGTTCGATTGTTTCCAGATAGGTCAATAGTTTGGATTGGTTCTGTAGGTGCAACTTCAGCATCTGGGCGTTAGGCAATATAATCGCCAGCAGATTGTTGAAATCGTGAGCGATGCCGCCGGCCAGAATACCCATGCTTTCCAGGCGTTTGGTGCGATTGATCTTTTCGATCAATTCCTTTTCCAGGGTGACATTACGAATGGTGAAAATGATGCTGGAAATTTCCCCGTGTTCTTCCCGAAAAGGCTGAGAATTGATCTGAAGGATTTTCCGTTCCCGGGAAGGCGCCTGATACGAAAATTCGAATTCGACTTTTTCTCCACCCACAATGATATCCCGAAGTTTGCGGGTCAATTCCCGGTTCGAGAAAGGGTCTTTTTGTAAAAGGTTCTGCACCTTCAGGGATTGGGGTTCCTGGATGTTAAAGATCTTGAGCAGTTCCTCGTTGTACCAGCGAATATCCCCATTACGGGTGCATACCAGCAAACCGATAGGGATTTGATGAAAGATTTGTACCACTTCGTTGCGGATTTGCTGCAATTCCTCGGTGCGTTCCCGCACCCGTTCTTCCAATTGCTCGGAATACTCGTGCAGTTTTTTGTTCAAAATCTCCTTTTGCCGATAGTAATAGTGCAATTTGAGCACCATCTCGTTGAACTTACGGGCCAATTGCCCCAGCTCCCCCTCATCGCGAATCCGAATCTGATAGGTAAAATTTCCGTCACTAATCTCTTCCGTGCCTTTGATAAGGTCATCAATGGGGGAAACGATGCGCTGAGAAATTTTTTGAATGACCAATATGGCCAAAATGATGGAGATTAAACCGATGCTGAAGGTAAACCAGCGCACCTTATTGACCAGCCGGATAAAATAGTTCAGATCCAGCCCGATGACCGCCCATCCCCAGGGATTATTGTTGGCCAGGATCGGCTGGATGACTTCCAGCAATTGGCCCTGATTTTTGTAACGCACCCACCGGCGTTGTTCGCCCCGTCTCCGGAGCTCCGGCCAGGGAAGATCATCGGCGGAGAAATGGATGGGCGAATCCGGCTGCGTCACCTGAGCCAGCACTTCTCCTTTCTCGCTTACAATGACGGCGTAAAGCACATCCCTCTGCTGCACAAAAGAGGCGCTGTTTTGCTGTAGAGTGACATAATCGAAATTTAACAGGGGGGTGAGTACATTCTGGGCCAAATTGTCGACCAGAGTGGTGGCCCGTAATTCGATTTGCTGATGGACATAATGTAGATACACCGTTTGGGAAAAATAGATGAAAATCATGAAGATGATACTCAAAATAATACCCGAGAAGATCGTAATGCGGGCGTAGAGAGGTTGCACTTTCAATTTGTAACGGAGGTTTAGCATCTAAACCTGCATTGCTTTAACTATACGAAATTTATGTTACCCAGAATCGATTTCAGAGAACCGACGGATCGCCCCTGCCGTGGCGTAACCTAATTATCGCATCCGATACCCAGGAGATTAACCGGAAAATCCTTTTCTTCAGTATTTATCGGGCGATAAAACGGATCATTTGCTCGATGGCGTCGGTACACACCGGATCAAATCCTTTCAGCGTCCGCGAGAACATGATGCAGTCCAGCGCGGGCCGATACAGCCCCTGCGAGGCATACCCGGCCCCCTCGAAAGCGCCGACGGCCCCTTGATAAGGATGTTCCTCAAAAAAGCGCTCGATCTTTTGCCGGTACTTCCGGCTCAGGATTTTCATTTTTTCGCCGGAGACTTTCCGGCGCCGCCACTCACTCAACTTTTTCCCGAACTCATCGTTCAACCGGTCATATGTCTCTTTTCCCCAGGGCGTTGGTATGGGGATGCCCGGAGTGACCAGGCGTTGCCACTTCACCTGCGGCGGGTGGAGCAAAGCGGTCAAATTGGGTTCCCAGGGCTCGGTACCTTTGGGGTAAAATTCACTGTAAGCGACCCGGCTGGTATAATACTCATCCCCCAACCCGGCAAAACTATGCCCGAATTCATGAACAAAAACATAAGGCGTCCATTGATGAAAAGCCGCCGTGCAGGCGTAAAGATTGTAAACGCCTCCGCCCCCATATTTACGGGTGTTTACCAGAATCATGATCGCATCATAAGGAACGGCCGAAGCGATGTCCTGCAGACGGCGGTTATCATAGGTCATCAAATAGCGTTGCAAACCAAACGTGTTGAAGGAGGTGTTCAATGGAGTTTGTTTGAACACCCCGGCCCGGGGATCATCGGTACCCGATTCCGGAGAAGGCACCATTATGGCATATACGTTAAATCGGGAACGATATTCTTTAAAAGGAGATAGGGTAAACAGTGTATCGACCAGTGCACGGGCTCGCCCCACAAACCCTTCCCACTCCTCCGCCCTGAAGCCCTCCCCGATAATGACCACATCAACGTGCTTCTCTGGAGCCCCGTTCTCCAGCAAGGGATGGACCCGAACGTTGCTATCCCGCCTTTCGGCACGAATGCTTCCGTCTTTCGGATCAATCACCCCGCTGAAGATGATTTGAGTGAAGCGGTTTTTCTTGTCCCGGCTGACGATTTCCACCAATATGGGCCGTTTGGGAAACGGCACACGCACCGTCTCGTGTATAATCTTTCTTCCGCCATTTTTCGCTTCTTCGGTCGTCTGCCATTCATTGAATAAGGTACTGAATCCCCGGGAATAAATTAATTGTTGGGTACGATGATCAAATACCCGCAGCAAATAGTGGCCTCTGTTCAAGGTGTCGATCAGATTAACCCGACTACCGGGCCAACCTTCTAAGCGATACAGCGCCTCCAGCACAATCTCCTCCCGGGCGGCGGTGCCGGCATGATAATAATCCACGCGTAATGTGTGATCCGAAAAAAAAGTCGAAAATGGATGCTCCTGCGCGCCCAGCCAGGCGACAGCTGTTCCCCAAAATCCGATGAGTATCCAAAGACGACGCATGAACAGCTCCTCTGTGTTGATGGGTTGCGGGATATTTCCCCCGCCGGATTTCGTTCACTGAACCACCGCTAAATATAACCTTTTTTTAGAAAATTCGAATCGGGAAAATGAAGACCCTTTTCGAACCCGACTTCCGATGGTCACTCCTGATTTGCAAGTACTCTCCGAATTCCTTTGCACGGCATTCCTCTTCCTCCGGATGCACCCCCACCGGCCAGCTGCGGTGCTGCTTATGGCGGCAATGGTATTGGGGGAAAAACGACAGTCCCAAAAATGTCGATTTCGACATGGTTTTTGCCGGTACACATTTTACCTTATAGGGGAATTTTCTGGGCCCTGTAACAGGGGAACCTTACTGAAAACATAACCATAAGGAGAAACCGATGGGTGTCTGGTTTCAAAAGCCAACGGTGGAACAACTCAACCGATTCAGCAAAAACACCCTGATGGAACATCTGAACATCGAGTACACCGAAATCGGGGAAGACTATATCCGGGCAACGATGCCGGTGGATGCTCGAACGCATCAACCCATGGGGATTTTGCACGGAGGGGCCTCTGTGGCTCTGGCGGAGTCTCTGGGTAGCGTGGCCGCCACCCTATGCGTCGATGTGCGTGAGAAATATTGTGTGGGGGTGGAAATCAATGCCAACCATTTACGTCAGGTGCATTCCGGGAAGGTAACCGGCACCGCCCGGCCCGTCCATCTGGGCAACAGGATTCAGGTGTGGGAAATCCAGATTACAGATGACTCCCATCGGCTGGTATGCGTGTCCCGCATTACCTTAATGGTCATGGACCGCTGAGCCTTTTACGCCGCTGGTCGGGCCGAGGGGATTGGATTTAGGCGGCTGATTTATTGTTGGACTTCTTTCAGGCGTTTTTTCACGAACCGAATGACTTCGGGGATTTTTTCCGGTTGCTTGGCTCCCGCTGTGGCCAGATGGGGCCGCCCCCCGCCGCCGCCTCCGGCGATCCGAGCAGCTTCCTTGACCAGTTCCCCCGCCTTCAGCCCGCGCTGCTGGATCAGATCGTCGGTCACCACGCACACAAAATGGACCCGTCCATTGACGCGATTGATAAAAAAGCCCACCACGCCTTTCCCTTTCTGGCGGATCCGGTCTCCCAATTGCTTCAGCAGGTCCACTTCCTGATCCTCAAACTGCTCCACAATCAAATGAACCTCCCCAATCTTTTGCGAGTGCGCCAGCAACTCTTCCACTCGATTTAAAATCTGCCCCGAGCGGAGCTTTTGCAACTCTTTTTCCAGTCGGCGATTTTCTGCCAGAATCTCTTTGACCCTGTGCGGCAACTCCTCCATTTGAACGTTTAACAGTTGGTCCAGATCGAATATCAGGTCCCGGGACTTTTGAACAAACTCCACGGCCCTGGGTCCTGTGAGTGCCTCTACCCGCCGCACCCCACTGGCAATGCTGGTCTCCTGGGTAATCACAAAGGTCCCGATCTGTCCCGTGTGGCGCACATGGGTTCCCCCGCACAGTTCTTTGCTGAAGTCATTAATGACGATCACCCGGACCCAATCGCTGTATTTTTCCCCGAATAACGCCATGGCACCCATTTTGCGCGCCTTCTCAAACTCGGTATAAAGCACTTCCACAGGCAGGTCTTCTTGAATTTTCTGGTTCACCATCCATTCGATTTCCTCCAGCTGTTCCCGGGAAATTTTTTGGAAATGGGTAAAATCGAATCGCAGGCGATCCGGAGCGACCAGAGAACCTGCCTGGGTCACGTGATCCCCCAGAACTTTCCGCAGGGCTGCGTGTAACAGATGGGTCGCCGTGTGATTGGCCATGGTAGGCATCCGCCGGCTTCTGTCCACTTTGGCGTAGACCCGGGCATCGGCAATTTCCGACGATGCCGGCGCTTGGCAGATGTGAACAGTGTCGTCCCCCTCTTTCTGGGTATCGATGACCTCCAGAACGAAATCCTTTCCCACAATTTTACCCCGATCGCCGACCTGACCTCCCGCTTCGGCATAAAACGGGGTTTCCGCAAGTACCACGTGCCAGCGATCATCCGAGCGGATGTATTTCACGATGGTCGTCTCCGCCTCCAGGGTTTCATACCCTAAAAAAACAGACGATTTTTCTACCGGAGTGATTACCTGCCACTCATTGGTTCGGGTTGCTTTTAAGGTAAATTGAGTGGCTTTGCGGGCGCGCTCCCGCTGGCCGGCCATGGCCTTTTGAAAACCCGCTTCGTCCACCCGAAACCCCTTTTCCTCGGCCATGACGCGGGTTAAATCGAGGGGAAAACCATAAGTGTCGTACAGACGAAAGGCCTCTTCCCCGGGAATGACGGTTTTACCACCGGCGGCCAACCGCCGAACGATGTTTTCGAATATCTCGATGCCCCGATCCAGCGTCTTGTTAAAACTCTCCTCCTCGGATCGAATCACCTCCATCACATGCTGATACTTGTCTTTCAGCTCCGGAAAGGCCTCGCCCATTACCTCGACCACCGTGGGTACCAGCTGATGGATGAAAGGCTGGTGCATGTTTAGTTTGCGGGCGTACCGGGCGGCACGGCGTAGAATGCGCCGCAATACGTATCCTCTGCCTTCATTTCCCGGCAAGGCACCATCGGTGATGGAAAAAGTGAGCATTCGAATGTGATCGGCGATGACCCGGAAGGCCACCTGTTGCTCCGGACGGGACCCATCGTAATCCAATTCCACCAGTCTCCCAATGTGCCCCAGAAGGGGACGAAATAAATCGGTGTCATAATTGGAAGCCACATTCTGCAACACGGCAACGATGCGTTCAAATCCCATCCCGGTATCCACATGTTTGTCCGGCAAAGGGCTCAAGGTGCCCTTCTCGTCGCGATTGAATTGGATAAACACCAGATTCCAGAGTTCAATAAAGCGGGCACAGCCGCCGTTCACCCGGCAGACGTGATCGGGATCGTTGCGACGGTCACACCGTTCGGCTCCCAGATCGATATGAATTTCCGAGCAAGGCCCGCAGGGACCCGTATCCCCCATTTCCCAGAAATTATCCTTTTTGCCAAAACGTAACACCTGCTCGGGTCGAATGTCGGTCACCTCTTTCCACAGGTGTTCGGCCTCTTCATCCGGTTCCAGATATTCGGCGGCATCCCCTTCAAACACCGTGGCCCACAGACGATCCTTGGGCAATTTCCAGACCGCGGTCAATAATTCCCAGGCCCACTGGATGGCCTCTCGCTTAAAGTAGTCCCCGAACGACCAGTTCCCCAACATCTCGAAAAATGTGTGATGATACGTATCGTGCCCCACTTCTTCCAGGTCATTATGCTTCCCGCTGACCCGAATGCATTTCTGGGAATTGACCGCCCGTTTGTAAGGGCGACTTCCGAGACCTAAGAAGACATCCTTGAATTGATTCATGCCTGCATTGGTAAACAATAAAGTGGGATCATCCAGGGGCACCACGGGTGAACTGGGAACGAATGTGTGATCGTATTTCTTAAAAAATTCTATGAATTCTGCACGAATTTCTTTGGACGTTTTCATACCGAAACACCCGATTTTTTGGTTTTTATTATCGTATAAATTTAGAGGGACACCAATGGAATTCCAATAAATTTGTTAGGGGACGTATGGGGGCATTGCCTTAATGCAAGACGGGAAACGGATACCGCAGTCCGTCAAATTTTCGTATCATTTTGATACAGGGATTCCGCAAGTTTTTCCGGGTCTCCCCCGCCAATCTCGGCCGCGATGATCGTTCACCGCTCGATGCGTTCTCGTTGACCCGACGAAATCCCGTCATGATTGCGGGAACCGAATGCGAAAGCATCATGCCTTTCTCTGCGGCCTGTATTCGATAAGGATGTTCGAGTGTTTCCTTTTGTTTTCAAAAATTCCGTTCATTTCGTCCCTGGGAGAACAGTACCTCTTTCCTACAAACAACGTTTACCGTGCCGAAGCATTCTGCAGTTCCCGGGCGAAAGCCTCATTGACTTTCAATACCCGTAACAGGTTTCCCCCCAGAATTTTAAAGATATCCTCTTCCGAAAACCCTCTTTTCAATAAAAGATAAGTGATATAGGGCAATCGGCTCACGTCTTCCATCCCCAGGGGCAGGGAGGAAACGCCATCGAAATCGCTGCCCAATCCCACATGGTCCACGCCGGCTACCCGGACGACATGTTCGATATGGTCGACGATGATGGCGGCATCGGGTACAGGCAAGTCGTATTGGCGGAACAATTCCCCGTAGGCCCGCCAGAATCCCATGCGATTCCCTTGATATTGTTGTCGCAGTCGTTTTACCTGAGGCTCCAGTTCCCGCTTGGCGTTCTCGTAGGCATCGTGGTATTCCTGACTCAGGAATCCCGAATAAAAATTGATATGAATCACCCCTCCATTCTCCTTCACCTTGCGGATAAGATGGTCCGGTAGATTGCGGGGCACCTCACACAAGGCCCGGCAGGAGGAATGGGAGGCGATGACCGGGGTGCGGGAAATCTCCAGGACCTCGGCAATGGCAGCGTCGGACAGGTGGGAAATGTCGATCAACATGCCCAGCCGATTCATTTCCCGCACCACCGTACGACCGAAATCGCTCAGGCCCTTCCAGCGGGGCGCATCGGTGCTGGAGTCACTGATATCATTGGCCGAGGAATGAGTCAGCGTCACATAGCGGACGCCCAGGCGATAAAAATTACGCAGCAATGCCAGACTATGCTCGATGGGCCCTCCATTTTCCATCCCCATCAAGGCCGCCATTTTCCCCTCCCGGTGCAGCCGTAAAATGTCCTCGCTACTATAGGCCATGGCGATCTGATCGGCATTGGCTGTTACCGCCCGGTAAACCGCATCGATTAGTTCCAGGGCGTATTTTGCCGGATGCAAACTGTCCATCCGATTCGGAACAAATATGGAAAAAAACTGGGCATCCACCCCTCCTTCAACGGCCCGAGGCAGATCGAAATGCCCCTCATCGTGACGCTTGCCCAGATCAAAATTATCGTGAAACAGTTTCATGGTCACATCACAATGGGTATCGATCACGATCGCCCGACGATGGATTTCCAGGGCCTTTTGCCACAAAACTGGATCCACATCTTCGGGAATATCCCCTCCGAAAACGGCCCCGGCAATGGCACCGATCAACCATCCAATTAAAAGATGCATCCTCATGGGGCTCCTCCATGCCTTCCGTTTTTAAAGGGTAATATAGAAATTCCCCGGAGAATTCCCAAAAAGGAAGACCGAAATCGTGAAAATCACATTGTTATTGCTGATGTTACTGATGACAGGCACTCGACGCCCCGAGGAAACGCCTGCTCATTTTCCAAAGGAGTTGCCCGGGAATAGAGTTTCGCTTAAACTCCCTCCACACGAATTCGATAATGGATTCAGCCCGGGAGGCAGTCCCTATCCCTGAAGCGGCTCCGGGGCATCGGAATAATCCCGGTTCTCTGGACGATCGAAAAAGCAAGGACTTCATATATAATAAGGACAGGGGAATGATCGCAATCTTACACGGATATTTGTTGGAAGGGTCGGGGAGCAATTTATGGACCCGATCCATTGTTCGATCGCTGGTTCGGGATGGGGAGACGGTACACCTCATGTGCCAGGAAAATCAACCCGAACTGTACGATTTCATTGCCGAGGCCTATCGGTATCATCGCAACGGGTCCGTAGAAACGATCTTCCGCCGCACGACCGCCTACCAAGGAAAGTGCATATTGCACAAACCCGACATCGGTGACGTTTTACCGGTATACGTCTGGGATCATTACGAGGAATTTCCCCGGGTGGTGCCTATGATAGAACTCCCCGACGATGTTCTGGGTCAATACATCGAATGCAATAAAAAGGCCCTACGGAAAATTCTGCAACGTTACCCGGTATCGGTTCTCCACGCCAATCATGCCGTGCTGATGTCGGTGGTGGCCAGGGAAATATCCCGCGAGACGGGTCGCCCTTATACCATTATGCCCCATGGCAGTGCCATTGAATATACCGTAAAAAAGGATGGGCGATTTTTCCGCTGGGCCGAAGAGGCTTTTCGGAACGCCGGCCGGATTTTTGTGATCGGCCGGGAAATGCGTACCCGGGTGCTGGAACTGTTCCCGAATATCGCCGATCTTGCGGAACGTTTGGTGGAACTCAATCTGGGTGTCGATACTCAGATGTTTGTCCCCCTCGAAACCTCTCAGCGACGGGCAACCATCCGGCGGTTGATTGAACATCTTCATGATCATCCCCGCGGTAAATCGTCCCGGCAAACCCGAGCCTTTTTGCAGGAAGCCTCTTCCCTTACAAACGCTCAATCCCTTACGGCCCTGACGCAAATGTATCGGGAATATCCGGCGAAACTGCCGGATCAGGACGTGGAAGAAAAGCTTTCCCGCATCGACTGGGATCGAGAACCGATTTTACTGTTTGTGGGACGATTGATTGCCGGCAAAGGGCTCCATTCGATCCTGGCTGCGCTTCCGGAGGTCTTTTCCCGTTCCCCGGAAGCGCGCTTACTGGTTGTGGGACACGGCCCGCTTCGAGAAGCCATGGAATTGCTGGTTTATGCTCTGTCCACAGGAAACCGACCGCTGGCCGAACAGATTGTGCACCTGGGCAGGGCCTTGGAGGGCGGTCCGCGGGAACCGTTGGTCACAATTCAGTATTACTGGCAAAGATTGAAACGAGAAGGACGTTGGGCGTCTTACTGGCAAACCGCTCAACGGTATCTTTCGCTGGAAAGGGTGGTATTTACCGGCTACCTGACCCATGCCGAACTGCGCTATCTGTTTCCTTGTTGCGATGTGGCCATTTTCCCTTCGGTAGTGGCGGAAGCCGGTCCACTGGTCTTTCTGGAGGCTCTATCTGCGGGATGTTTTCCCATGGGAACGGATTTTGCGGGGATGGCTGCCAGCATCGATGCCGTCTCCGCTTATCTGCCCCCACCGGTGGTGGAGTATATGAAAATCCGCCCGGATGCCGCGCACACCGTGGAGGATATAGCAACGAAAGCCCCTTTGGCCCTGAGCGAAGCATCCCGGTATAAGGAATCGCTGCGGAAGGCGGCTGTCGAGCGCTATGACTGGCGCCGTGTGGCCGGGCGCTTTTCCCGGGAACTGCATCAGCTGGGGACCATCCGCTCCTGATCTGGAACTCGGCGGATAAGGTCCGAGCATCGAGGATTGCTGATCCATGGTGAAATCTGGCATTTTACTTTTATTTGGAATAAAGCTGGATTATATTTGATTTTCTTAAGTTTAACCGCGTATTCCCGATAGGGTGAATGATTTCCCTTGATGGAAGGCAAAAATGCTGGATAGCTGGAGTCAGGCCACGGGGTAAAATGCAGGAGCACACCACCGATGAACCGGATTGAATCGCGCGTCAATATCCGAAGCAAGGAGTTTCAGGAAAATAAGGCTCACATGGAAGCGCTGGTGGCGGAGCTGAAAGAGCGGGTGGCGCGGGTTAAAAAAGGGGGGCCATCGCATTTGCACGAGGCCCATAAAAAACGGGGAAAATTATTTGTTCGGGAACGCTTAAAATTATTATTCGATCCGGACACCCCGTTTTTAGAACTCTCCCCCCTGGCGGCCTGGGATATGTACAACAACGAAGCCCCTTCTGCGGGAATCATCACGGGCGTCGGTGTGGTTCGCAAGCGGGAGGTCATGGTGGTAGCCCACGACGCCACGGTCAAAGGGGGCACCTATTTCCCCATGACCATCAAAAAACACATTCGGGCCCAGGAAATCGCCATGCAAAATCGTTTGCCGTGTATTTACCTGGTCGACTCCGGAGGCATTTTCCTCCCTTACCAATCGGAAACGTTTCCCGATCGGGACCATTTTGGACGGATTTTTTTTAACCAGGCGCGCATGTCGGCCGAAGGCATTCCTCAAATTGCGGTGGTACTGGGTTCCAGCACCGCCGGGGGAGCCTACCAACCCGCCATGAGTGACGAGGTGGTCATCGTCCGCAAGCGTGGCACCATTTATATCGGCGGCCCTCCGCTGGTCAAGGCGGCTACCGGAGAGGTGGTTACCGATGAAGAATTGGGCGGTGCCGATGTTCATGCCCGAATTTCCGGGGTGGCCGACCATTATGCCCTGGATGAGCCTCATGCCTTCGAAATCACCCGAAATATCGTAGACAATCTGGGAAAGGCGCAAAAATTTGAACTGGATCGCTGTGAACCCGAAGACCCCCATTACGATCCTGAAGAACTGTATGGGATTGTTCCCAAAGACATCCGAAAACCGTTTGACATCCGGGAAGTGATCGCCCGTTTGGTGGACGGGAGTCGGTTTCAGGAATTCAAGGCTTTATACGGACAAACCCTGGTTTGCGGGTTTGCCCGAATTATGGGCTATCCCGTGGGCATTCTGGCCAACAACGGCGTACTCTTTAGCGAGAGTTCTTTGAAGGGGGCCCACTTCATCGAGCTGTGCACCCAGCGAAAAATCCCTCTGGTTTTTCTGCAAAACATAACCGGATTTATTGTGGGCAAAGAATACGAGCATCGAGGCATTGCCAAGGACGGCGCCAAATTGGTACATGCTGTGGCCAACGCCCAGGTACCCAAGTTTACGGTGATTATAGGTGGTTCTTATGGTGCCGGGAATTACGGCATGTGTGGCAGGGCTTACGAACCCCGATTACTCTGGATGTGGCCCAGCGGTCGGATTGGCGTCATGGGTGGAGAGCAAGCCGCCGATGTTCTGGTAACGGTAAAAAAGCGCTCCATGGAAAAGAAAGGCATCCGGGTGTCCGATGAGGAACTCCACAAATTAAAAGAAGAGATTCTGGCCAAATACGAACAGGAAGCCAGTCCTTATTACAGCACCGCGCGCATCTGGGATGATGGGATTCTGGACCCGTTGGATACCCGCAACGCACTGGCTCTGGCCATTTCCATGGCTCTGAACGCCCCCATTCCGGATCAACAATACGGTGTTTTTCGGATGTGAGCCGGAAGAAGGAGAAGAACGGCATGAAACGAACCCGCTCCTCGGTAACCGGGCGTTCCCTCAGGGGTAGCACCCATCGGATTGAACGCCTTTTAATTGCCAATCGAGGCGAGATTGCCCGGCGAGTCATTCAGGCTTGCAAGGAATTGGGGATCGAAACGGTGGCGGTGTATTCGGAAGTGGACCGGCATGCGCCGCATGTTCTGGATGCGGACCGGGCGGTGGAAATAGGTCCCGCCCCTCCCACCGAGAGCTATTTAAATATGGATCGCATCATCGAGGCGGCAAAACAAACCCGTTGCCAGGCCATCCATCCCGGCTATGGATTTTTAGCAGAAAACGCCGAATTTGCACGCCGATGCAAGGCCGAAGGATTGATTTTCATCGGCCCCGGCCCGGAAGCCATGGCCCTGGTGGGGGACAAGTTGAAGGCCCGTCAAACGGTCGCAACAGCCGGGGTGCCCATCATCCCCGGTATGGAAAGCCGCGCCACCGATGCCGCAGCCATTCAAGCGATTGCAGACGAGATTGGATTCCCGATCATGATCAAAGCGGCCGCCGGTGGGGGCGGCAAAGGCATGCGTATTGTTCGGGATATGCAAGAACTTCAGCCGGCGCTGGAAGCCGGTCGACGAGAAGCCCAAGCCGCTTTTGGAGACGATACCGTCTACCTGGAAAAATTCATCGAACGACCCCGTCACGTGGAAGTTCAGGTGCTGGCCGACCAGCACGGAAACGTGGTGCATCTCTTCGAACGAGAATGTTCCATACAACGCCGGCACCAAAAAATCATCGAAGAAAGCCCCTCGCTCGCCCTGGATGATACCCTGCGGCAAACCATGGGACTCACCGCCTGCCGGGTGATGCAAGCCGTGGGTTACACCAACGCCGGTACGGTTGAATTTTTATTGGATCCAGACAAGAATTTCTATTTTCTGGAAGTGAATGCCCGCATTCAGGTAGAACATCCGGTAACCGAAATGGTGACCGGCATCGATCTGGTCAAGCAGCAGATTCGCATCGCGGCCGGAGAACCGTTGCCTTTCTCACAAGCGCAGATTCAACCAAAAGGCCACGCCATCGAATGCCGCATCTATGCAGAAGACCCGGAAAACCAATTTTTACCCTCGATCGGGAAGTTAGAATACGTCCAGGAACCTCAAGGGGCCGGCATCCGATGCGATTCGGGCATTTATCCCGGGATGGAGGTCACCCATTATTACGATCCCATACTGGCCAAGGTCGTCGTTTGGGATGAACACCGGGAAGCGGCCATTGCCAAAATGATCCACGCGCTGTCCCAGTACGTGATTTTAGGGATCCAGACGCCCATCCCTTTCCTGATCGAATTGTTGTCCCATTCAGAATTTCGCAAGGGGAATTTACACACGCATTTTTTGGAAGAGCATTTTTCCGGCTGGAAGCCCAAGCCTGGGGAAACCATTCGCCGGCTGGCCTTTCTCGTTGCTGCGTATTTGGATAGTCGTCCGCGAGGGATTGCTGTTCCTGCAGAGGAGCACCGCATTCCGACCCCCTGGGAAACGCTGGGGAACTGGGAAATGCTTGTTTAAACCGTGGATTTTTGCCCGAGAGTAAAAAATTGCTTATCTTAGGCAAATCGGAGATAATCTGGTGGGGGATATGGTCAAAAAATACCGGTATGCCGGGGAAGACACCCCGATAGAGATCCGCAACCCATCCCCGGAAACATTCACCGTCACGATAGAGAATCACACCCTCACGGCCCGAATTGAGCCGATATCGGCCCAACGATTGAAGTTAGAACACCAGGGTAACATTTTCACCGTTTACGCCATACCCAAAGATGGGGGGTATCAGATTTTCCTGGATGGTCATGTATTTACCATTTTGCCTCGGGATTCGGGAAAGACAGGGGTGAAGGAAGCGGGGCCGGTTCGGCAGGAGACCTTTGGGGACAATTTGATAGAAGCACCCATGCCGGGGCGCATTTTAAAGCTCTTTGTCCGGGAGGGGCAACGGGTGGCGGCTGAGGAACGGCTGTTCATTTTGGAAGCGATGAAAATGGAAAATGAAGTTCGAGCCCCCCGAGCGGGTGTGATTAAGAAAATCCATTTCGGCGAAAACCAGTTGGTTTCTCTGGGGCAAACGGTCATCGAAATGGTGTTCTTGGAAAGTGATGGCGATTCTTGAGTTGTTAGCTACAGCACAAAACGGGAAACGAAAATTTTTAAGCGTTCTCATATAATGTCAGGAAAATTCAATAGTTATGAAACGTTTCGAAAGCCGTTTGGTGGCCGTTGATAACGGAAAAAAGGCTGTCCTTCAGGGAAAAAATTGATATTTATCATACAGATAGGGACAAAAATGCAGATATTGTAAATAAAGTTAAGATATTTTCATATATGAGGAGGGCGATCATGTTTATGCGCCGAAGCTTTGTTTTCAGTTTCTTGCTGTTAGGGCTGCTTTTTGGAACCACCCGAGCCGACATTGAAATCGATTTAACCCTTTTAAACACTCAGGCACGCGTATTTTACGTGGGGGATTTGGATTTCACCAAAACCGGCAGTGCTCCGGACATTTTCCGCCTGCGCCTGAGAAACACCACCGCAAACCCGGAAGAGATCGTCGTCGAAATTAAAATTCTGTACAATGGGCGGGTGCTGGGAAAAGGACAAACCAACAACTTTGTGGTCCCGGGCAATTACGATCGGATCATTACCCAGCGGGACCTTACCGGGGGCGTTCTATTTATACCCAACCCCGATGGCAGGCCGCAGAAAGTGTACCTGAAGCGATATGAACTGGATACCCGGCAACTGGAAAACCTGAAGAACAAGATCCTTTCCACCGGTCGTTTACCCTCGGGACGCTACGAATTTATTGTTCAGGCGCGGTCTCTGCAAAGACCCGGGGTCGTCTACAACGAAAGTCCGGGGAATTTGGGGGACAATACGCTGGTGATCACCAATCCCACCAACGTCCAGCTGATCTTTCCAGGTAATCCTACAGGAACGCCCAATATCCCCACCGTTTCTACCATTTATCCCTATTTTCAATGGCAGTCCGATGCTAACATCTTTAACATCTACGTATACGAAAAACTGGCCCAGGACCGCAACGTGCAGGATGCCCTCAGTCACCCCCCGATTCTGTTCATCGAACGATACACCCTAGCTCCAGACCAGCGGCAATACCTTTTCCAATATCCCACCAGCACCCAGCCGATCCGTTTCGAAAATGGGGGCCAGAGCGTGGGCCCTATTCGGTTGTTGGAACCGGGGAAAATTTACTACTGGTATATCGAGGCCATTGTGCCCACCGGGGCGGGGGGAGAGCAGGTGATAAAAAGCGAGGTCTATCATTTCAAAATTCAGGAACGGGTCCCCAAAAACAGCCAGGCGCAACAGGTGTTGACCGTCCTACAGAACATTGGGGGAGATGTGCTGCTTCAGCAAATCAAATTGTTGAAAGAAAAGGGGTTTGAACCCACCGGCCGAGTGCGTCTGAATGGAAGGGAAATCGATCTGAACGAATTTATCCGCTACATCAATCAGTTACAAACCTCGCAGACGGAAATAGGGAAAATTCGTATCTATTAAAGAAAAAAACCGAAAGGGGTATCTATGTTTCGTAAAACCACCTGGTTTATGGCCTTTATTTTCGTCCTTAGCGGCTTTCCTTTCGTTTTCGCGGCCAGCGATTATGTGGCTGTGGTTATCAAAAGTCGCGGACGGGTCACCTTAATGTCCAAAGGGAAATCCCGGAGCATTAAGGTGCAAAAGGGGCAATTGTTGCGGGACGGCGATCGGCTGGAGACGGGAACCGCGTCCTTTTGCGCCATTAAATTTCTGGATGACAAAAGTTTGTTGCGGATCAAGGAAAATTCCACCTGCGTTATCGAAGGTAAGAAAGAGGGAGAAAAAATTGACAAAAACATATTGGTGGAAGTGGGGTCTTTCTTTGCCAGCATTTTTAAACAGCGAGGGAAATTTCTGGTCACAACACCAACGTCGGTGGCATCGGTCAAAGGAACCCAATTCTGGACCATTCAGAAACGCAACGGTCCCACGATCTACATTGGTATCGAGGGTTCGATCGACATCAGCAACAAGGCGGGTCGGGTGTTGCTGCGTGCCGGTCAAACGGGCATCGTCTCCTCCCAGAATCAGTTACCTCAAATCCGCCTTACCAACCCCTCTGAAATTCCCTCCGAAGGGGAGGGTTCCGTCAAAACCCAGATTCTGGAAATCGAATTTAAAGACAGCGATGGGAGTCAGAAGGTGATGCAGATTGAAGTGATTCAAAAATAAAGGATGGAAAAAAGGATGGGGAGAACCGTGGAAAGGCTAAAAATTGTCGGGCTGGTGTTTGTATTATGGGGAATTGCCGTTTGGGCTTCGGGGGTGAAACGAGTGGACGTGCAGGTATCTATGCCGACGTTCCATGAAGCAGAGGATCAACTTTATCTGGAAATGACCATCACCAATCGCAGCCGGTTTGCCGTTCGGGAGGCCCGAATCTATTACCGGGAAAGCGGGGAGGCGGATTTTCGGTGGATACGCATGGAACCTCAAGGGTTTCGCTACTCCGCCGCTGTGAATACGGGAAATTTGAACACTCCGCTGATGGAATATTATTTTGATTTACAATTCGAAGACGGGATGCATCAAACCTATCCGGAGGGAGCACCTATCGCCGGTTTGCTCACGTACTCCCTGCCTCAAATGGGCCCCACCGATGAAAATATTTTAATAATCAGTCCCGAACCCAACGAAGAAATTTACACCGATGAATTGATCATCACCGTATCGTTTCCTCGTTTTAGCGCCCAGGTGGATAAGGAACGCATTCGGTTGTTTTTAGACACCTGGGAAGTCTCCAAATCCCGATTTTTCCAGGTGTTTGACGATTTTCTCACTTTCTCGCCCAATCAAATTCCCCCGGGGAAACATCGCATTCGGTTAGAATTATACGATCGGGGGGGGAAATTGCTGGCCCGGACCGAATGGAATTTCGTGGCCCACCGACGGACAGGCCCGCGGGCCATCACCGAAGCATTGACCCTTACGGGAAACGTTTTCGCCGAAAGCCGCCAGGAAGTCCTTCAAGATGCAACTTCGTCCATTCTCTACAATCGAACGGGTCTGGATCTGAATGGCAGCTATGGCAATGTACTATTCGGATCCCGAATATTTGTCTCCAATCAGGAAAAAAAAGACCGCCAGCCGATCAACCGCTTTTCGGGTTTCCTTCAATACTCATTCTGGAACAACCGTTACCTTCGCCTGGACCTCGGCGACAGTTACCCCATCTTCGGCCCCATTTCCTTGCAAAATATTTTTGTGCGCGGGTTTTACGGACAACTGTTCCTGAAATTTCTCAATCTGGAATTTTCTCAGGGTTACATTCAGCGGGCCATTGCCTCTAAGACCCTCGCACCAGGAGATACGGTTCCGGGAACGTTTCAGAGAAACCTGACCGCCATCCGTACCAGCTTTGGCGCCCGACGCAAGTTCCAGATCGGGTTTTCCTATCTGAAAGGCAGGGACGAGGTGCAATCCCTGAACGGCCCGGCCGTGGAACCGCCCAAGGAGAATCTGGTGATCGGCTCCGACGTTTATTTCGCTACAGCCGACCAGCGCTTCGTCCTGGAAGGGTATGTAAACGCCAGTTTTATTAACAATAACATCACCGGCGGATCCATCCCCTTCGACACGCTGAAGACCAGCTTGCCGGACTCCGGTAAGGGCATGGAAAACCTCTACAACACGGCCAAACAGTTTATCACCATTAATCAATATCTCAGCCTCATCCCAAGCGTGGCCTACCAGCTGCAGGCAAGATTCCGTTACTTCGGTAATTACGTGACGGTGGCGTTCCAGTCCATTGAAGATGGATATTATAGTATGGGACAACCCTACTTGCTGTCCGACTACCAGGGCCTCAATTTCTCCGACAACATTAACCTCTTTCGCAATCAGGTCTTCCTGACGTTAGGGTTCCAATATTTTCAAAATAACGTGAAGGGTACCAAGGGGACGACCACGCGCACCCGTTCCATGTATTTCAATCTCTCTTACTTTCCTTCCGGAAATGCTCCATCGATAACCTTAGGATTCAACAATTATCAGCGGGGCAACGATTTGACCCGTCCGGATTCCCTTCGCCCCGAACTCCCAGAAAATAATCAGACCAATACCTTCAATTTTTCCACCAATTATTCGGCCAACCTTCTGGGATTGGACCATCAGTTTACGATCAATTTAATGAGCTTCCAGCAGCGGGATAGATTTTACAATACCGGAAACAGCAACTCGGGTCTGGTTGCCTTCATCACCAAGACCCGCTTTCAATTTCCTCTTACTACCACCCTGGAGGTTTCGTTACAGCAAACGGAAAGCGCCAAAGGCAGCGACGTGGAGAGTCAGATTGCGGTGAACAATGTGGGGCTGGGGCTGGAATATCAACTGGGTAAGATATTTTCCCGCTCGGATAATTTGGCGGTGGCGTTGAATACACAGATCGGAACGGTAAACTCCATTATTCGTAATGCGGATCAGAACCTGAACTATACCCGTGCTTTTCTGAGTGGGCGTTTAATTTACTCGCTTCCTCGAATCGGCCGGTTTTCTTTAAACGCCGATTTTATTAATTACAGTGGCGATCAGGCCTATGTGGACTACATCCTGACGGCACGTTACGACCTAAGTTTTTAGAGCAAGGCCGGATGAAGAAAAACCCCATTGTTCCTCCATTGCTCATTGGAGTGGGCGTGTTTTTACTCTCGGTGATGCTGAGCGCCATACCGGTGCTCAGCAGCCTGGAGCTGCGCACCATCGATTGGCGCTTTAGCTGGCGCGGAGTCGAGTCGGTGGAGGACTCCCCTATCGTCATTGTTACCATCGATGATCAGTCTTTCGAGTCGCTTCCCGACCGCTGGCCCTGGCCCCGCTCTTACTATGCCCATGTTATCGACAACCTGACCCAGGCGGGGGCGCGGGTGATTGGCCTGGATATCATTTTCGACATCCCGGACCCCTATGGCCCGGAGAAGGATCAGATGCTGGCCGATGCCATCCGCCGGGCCGGTAATGTGGTGTTGACCGGTAAATTGGAAGAAACTGTGGGCCGAGTCCGCTACCCCTATCTGAACAAGCCTCTCCCTCTGTTGTTGGAAGCCGATAGCACCTGGGGCATTGTGGCCATCCAATCGGATACCGACGGCATGTACCGCCGCTATTTCGTGGCACAGCGGTACCGGGAGCGTTGGCTGCCTTCATTCGGGCTCCAGGTCATCCGGAAATACCAAAATTACGGCCCCGAGGTGAAACCCAAACGCCTCCAGAAAGGCTTCCAATTCGGAGATTTCTTCATCCCTCTGTACGACGAAAACACCATGTTAATTAATTTCGCCGGACCCCGGAAAACGTTTCCGTATTACTCCTTTGATACCGTCATCGACGACGAAGATTTCGATCTGAAAGGCGAATTCGATCTGGACTATTTCAACGAACTACTGCAGGAGGGGGTGTTTAAAGATAAGATCGTTCTGATCGGCTCGACGGTCTCCGAATTGCACGACAATTTCCCGACCCCTTTTCTGGAATACACCGACCGGCAGGGCAATCGCTTCAAGGCGGAAATGCCCGGTGTAGAAATCCACGCCAACGCCATTCGTACCATCCTGAATCACCTGTATTATTTTCACATGCATCCCGTATTATTTTTCGCCCTGGTTTTGCTTCTGATTTTCGTTGTTCAGTTGATCACCTTTCGGTTACCCACCCTCGCCGCGGTCCTGTTCACCATGGGGATGATTCTGCTTTATAACCTCTTGCAGTTTTATCTGTTTGCCAATTATCGTTTAATAATGGAAATGGTCTTTCCCACGCTGGCGATTTTTCTGTCCTTTGTGGGTAACAATATTTACCAGTACATCGTTACCCAACGGGAAAAACAGATGATTTTTGGGGCATTCCAGCAATATGTTCCTGAGAAAGTGGTCAAGGAGTTATTGGCCCATCCAGAGAAGTTAACCCTGGGGGGCGAAGAGCGGTTTATGACGGTCATGTTTTCCGATGTAGCCAATTTTACTTCCATTTCCGAAAACATGACCCCCCGGGAACTGGTCAATTTGATCAACGAGTATTTGTCGGAAATGACCGATATTATTTTGAAATACGATGGAATTATCGACAAGTATGAAGGCGACGCCATTATGGCCGAGTTTGGAGCGCCTGTGTATTTCGACGATCATGCCGCCAAAGCCTGTGCGGCGGCCCTGGAAATGCAAAAACGACTCAAGGAGCTGGGGGAGCGCTGGCGTAAACAGAACCGCCCTGTGCTGACCTGCCGGGTTGGGATAAACAGCGGCAACATGATCGTGGGTAACATGGGATCCCGGAAGGTGTTCGACTATACCGTACTGGGCGATGAGGTCAACCTGGCTTCCCGCCTGGAAGGGGCCAATAAAATCTTTCAAACCCATATCATGATTTCGGAAAGTACCTACAAACTGGTCAAAGAGGAATTCGTTACCCGACCGCTGGATTTGATCCGGGTCAAGGGGAAAAAAAAGCCGGTTCAGGTCTTCGAATTGATCGCCCGAAAAAACGAAAAACTGCCCACCAGTTATCGGGAAATTTTACCCGTCTATCTCAATGGCATTCGCTATTACCAAACCCGCCAGTGGGATAAAGCCATCGAATGCTTTACCTATTGCTTGCGCATTAAACCCAACGACGGCCCCTCCAAGCAATATTTACAGCGGGTTAAGGCCTATCAACTCAACCCGCCGCCCCCCGATTGGGATGGAGTATTTACCCTTACCACCAAGTAAACGGCAGATTCCCTGCACGTTCGTGGGGAGAAGCGCCCGGCCGCCGCTTCTCGTCCCCATTTTGTTCGCCGGAAAGTCAGGTTTCGTAACTCCAACGGCTCTTGTCGCGAAAATCTTCTCCCCAGCGGAGCTTGCTGTTCAACAGGGCAAAGAAGTCGCTCTTTTCGTGCTTTACCAGACGCGTCGTATACTCGGCTTTTTCGATGACGATCCGCGTGCGACTCTTACAATAGCGCACATCTCGACCATCCCCTACCACCACCACCTCGGGATGTTCGGTATACACAGTGGCGGATATTTTCACGGTGTCGGGCAGAATCACCGGGCGGTTGGTAAGCGAGTGAGGTGCAATGGGATTGATGATCAGCACCCGTGTAGAGGGAATGACAATGGGCCCACCCACAGACAACGAATAACCCGTGGAACCCGTAGGCGTGGAGATCAATAAACCATCGGCGATATAATTGTTCAAATAGCGGTCGTTCACCTTGGTGGTTATCTGAATCACTCGAGGAGAACTCCCCTTATCGATGGTAATTTCATTGAGGGCGAATATGGGACGCTCATCGCCCTCAATGGATGCCCGCACCATCAAGCGCTCTTCGATGTGGTATTTGCCCTGCAAAATCTCCCGAAAAATCACTTCGAACTTTTCCAAAGGAATTTCTGTTAAAAATCCCAGCCCCCCCACGTTGATCCCCAAAATGGGAATCTGTTCGCGGTACACCAGTTGCACGGTCTTTAAAATCGTTCCGTCTCCGCCAAAGGCCAGGATCATGTCGAACCGATCATCCATTTCCTGCTCCGAAAAGGTCGGATAATCCTGGATGGGAAACTGGGATGCTTCGACAATTTGTTCCGATAAGGCAACCTCTACTCGATGTTTTTTGAACCAATGGAGCAAATAGGGAAGCCGTTCCCAGAACAGCCGTTTACGCACATTAGCGATCAGAGCAAACTTCAAAGCACGGCTCCTTATGGTGAAATCGTCCTTCTTTACAAATTAAAGGCTTACAAAGGATCAATCAAGCTTTTCCTGAAAGTGGCCTCTGGATGCTCCGGGAACACATTTTGCTTGTAAAAAGGGGAGCGATACCCTAATTTTTAGAGTTTGGAAGGATTGAAAAGGCCATGACGTCGGAAAAAGTCCACATCGTTACCTCCAATCGCAAAGCGTATCACGATTATCAAATTTTGGAGACGCTGGAAGCGGGGATTGTGTTGACCGGCACCGAGGTGAAATCCCTTCGGCTGGGAAAATGCAGTTTAAAAGACGCCTACGCCCGGATTCGGGACGGCGAGGCCTGGCTGATCGGGATGCATATCAGTCCCTACGAGAATGCCGGATATGCCTCCCACGATCCTTTCCGGGAGCGGAAGTTGTTGTTGCACAAGGACGAAATCAAACGTCTGTGGCGGAAAGTTCAGGAGAAAGGCGTAACCCTGATCCCTTTGAAAGTGTATTTCAAGCGGGGTCGGGCTAAAATCGAATTGGGCCTGGCTACCGGGAAAAAGAAATACGACAAGCGGCAGGAAATAGCCCGGAGAGACCAGGAACGGGAAATGAAACGCCTGGAAAAACGGTATCGTGTTAAGTGAAGCGGGTGATGAAAATTCATGGGCTTTGGAAGGAGCCTTTTCCGTTTAAATCCAAGGTAGACTAAGAGGCAAAAGCAAGGTGGATCGGATGAAACGGCCATTTCCTCCGGTAGAGGATCAGTTGGAAATTATCGCCCGCGGGACGGTGGATTTGCTTCCGCTGGATGAGTTGAAGAGGAAGTTGGAGCGGAGTTACCGCACCGGCCGGCCCTTGCGGATCAAGCAGGGATTTGATCCCACGGCACCGGACATCCATCTGGGGCACACGGTGGGATTAAGAAAATTAAAACAGTTTCAGGATCTGGGTCACCAGGTGGTGCTCATCATCGGCGACTATACCGGAATGGTGGGAGACCCCAGCGAAAAATCGGCCACCCGTCCCCGCCTGACCCACGAAGAAGTGTTGGAAAACGCCAGAACCTACGAGCATCAGTTTTTTAAAATCCTGGACCCCGAACAGACCGAGGTGCGCTACAACGGGGAATGGTTCAGCAAAATGAGCTTTGCCGAAGTCATGGAACTGGCCTCCAAGTTCACCGTTGCCCGGATGCTGGAGCGAGACGACTTTGCCCGGCGCTTCGCCCGGAATCAGCCCATCAGTATCCACGAGTTGTTTTATCCCTTGATGCAGGGCTACGACAGTGTGATGATTCGATCCGATGTGGAGATCGGGGCCACGGAACAGAAGTTTAATCTGGTCACCGGACGGGATATTCAACGGGAGTACGGCCAGGAGCCCCAGATCGTGCTCACCTTGCCCGTGCTGGTGGGCATCGATGGAGTGAATCGGATGAGTAAATCGTTGGGCAATTATATCGGCATCGACGAACCGCCCGAGGAAATGTTTGGAAAGACCATGCGCATCCCCGATGAACAGATCTATCCTTACTTCGAGCTGGTGACCGATGTAACTTTAGAAGCGTTGCGGGACATTCGGCGGCAACTGCAGGACCCTCGGGTCAATCCCCGTGATGTGAAACGACGGCTGGCTTTTACCATCGTGCGGATGTACCACGGGGAGGCGGCTGCACGGCGCGCAGCGGCCCATTTCGAACGGGTGGTGGTGCACAAGGAAATCCCCGAGGAGATCGCCGAGTACCCGGTAAGTCCGGGGAACCATCGCTTGCTGGATATTCTGGTGAATGCAGGGCTGGTCAGCAGCAAATCCGAGGCCCGTCGACGCATTCGGCAGGGGGCCGTTTCCATCGATGGTTCTGTTGTCGAGGACGAATTCTGCGAACTGTACATCCAGAAGCCCGTGGTGATTCGGGCCGGCAAACGCGCCTTTGTCCGAGTGGTGCCTTCGGATCCATAAAGCTTTATGCCGGGTTGAAGGGAACAATCACCCCCTGGTCGATCAACCCAAACACCTTCCAGCGACGTACAATGCTTCGTAAATGGGGGGGAGTCCATCCGGTTTGCCTCGGCACGTTGCTTCAAGGGAAGTCCTTTATCCACCGGAGCTTAGGGAAGAAAAATTCGAAAAATCGGGAGGGAAGAGGACGTTGGACCGATACGTCACCGATGGCCTTTTTGATGGCCGCATCACGGGTGGATGGGGGGATGGAAACGACACTTTCATCCGGGGAAGGCGATCTGCTTTTCCATCGATTGAAAATGGTCGGCCAAGGGATGGGTGGGCTTGCGCTTATCGATGCAGAAGGGTCGGCGGAACGACTGGAATGGCGCACCGGAGGATATCGGCGGGGCGTTCATCCGCCCGACCGCTGTGGAGCGAAATGTTCACTCCCAAACGGGGGGCATGCCGAACTAACGCGGGTTCGACGACTTGCCTCTCACTTTCGCTTTGGGCTTATCTTCCAGTAATTTGCGAATCGTTTGCAATAATTTTTGTGAAGAAAACGGTTTCTGAATGAAGAGGGCGCCTTCGGTAGATTGCAGATGGTATTGGATGGTATTGTCGGTATATCCCGACATGAAAATGATTTTTAGACGGGGGTGTTTCTGCTTCAGGCTGCGTCCCAACTCCGGGCCGTTTATGGAAGGCATCACCACATCGGTCAGCAACAGATCGATCGGTCCTTTATAATGTTGTCCGATTTCCAGGGCCTCCTCTCCATTTTGGGCGGCCAGTACCCGGTAGCCGTGATCTTTTAAGATGGTGATGGCCAGTTGACGAACCATTTCCTCGTCTTCCACAATTAGAATGGTTTCGTTGCCCATCAGTGTGGAAATGGTGGATTTTCGTGATGTCGGGAGGGGGGCGGTTTCCATGATTCGCGGTAGATAAATTTTAAATGTGGTTCCTTGACCCGGCTCGCTATACACCAGAATGTAACCGTTGCTCTGCTTAATGATTCCATACACGGTGGAAAGACCCAAACCGGTGCCTTTGCCTTTTTCTTTCGTGGTAAAGAAGGGTTCGAAGATGTGGTCTTGAATCTCTTTGCTCATGCCGATGCCGGTATCGCTGACCGCCAGCATCACATAAGGGCCTTCTTTGATGTCGAAGTGGGTGCGGGTATAATTTTCATCCAGCCATACGTTCTGTGTTTCAATGATGATTTTACCGCCCTGGGGCATGGCATCTCGTGCATTGACCACCAGATTTACCAGCACCTGTTCCATTTGCATGGGATCGATCTTGGTGTTACCCAGGTCGCCGGCCAGACAGGTTTCGATATCGATGTTTTCCCGGATCAGGCGCCGCAGCATCCGCAGCAGTCCGGTGATCAGGCGGTTCAGGTTCACGACTTCGGGTTTCATCACCTGACGCCGACTAAAAGCCAGCAGCTGGCTGGTCAGCGAGGCCGCTTTTTCCCCGGCATTCTGAATCATCTGGATTTTATTATAGGCCGGATCATCGGGTGGCAGTTGGGTCAACAATAATTCGCAATATCCGTTGATGACGGTCAACAGGTTGTTAAAGTCGTGGGCTATGCCGCCGGCCAGCTGTCCAATGGCTTCCATTTTTTGAGACTGGCGCAGCTGTTCTTCCAGTTTCTTGTGCTCGGTTACATCGAATAAATAGCCCTGAATTCCGCGCAATCGTCCCCGTCGGTCGAAGATACCGATCACGTTTTCGATGATGTGAATGGGCCTGCCGTCTCGCCGATTTAATTGCACCTCGATTTGTTCCAGTTTCTTTTCCTTTTTCAGCCGACGAACCAGTTCGCTCCACTGTTCGGGATTCGGGTAAAACTCCCGGAAGTTCGCCCGGGCGGCGGCCTTTACGGTGTCAAACCCCAGCATGCGGGCAAAAGCAGGATTGCAAAACTGAATGCGGCCCCGGGGGGTGGCGATGAAATCGCCGGTCAAATCCTGCTCAAAGAAACGGCGGAATCGCTCTTCACTTTCTTTGAGCCTCTCTTCCGCCTGAATACGTTCGGTGATGTCCCGCCCGGTGGAAACAAAATGGGTGATCTCGCCCCGACTGTTGCGGATGGGGGTGATGGTTTTTTCCTCGAAATACAGGGCGCCATTTTTGGCACGGTTTACAAATACGGCGCTGAAGGTGTTGCCGGAAAGAATTTCCTGCCACATTTTTTTGAAAAAGGAATCCGGGTGACGCCCGGATTTAAAAATTGCCGGGGTTTTCCCAATGATTTCTTCTTTGCGGTAGCCGGTACATTTTTCCACGCTGGAGTTGACATATTCGATAATCCCATTGCGGTCGGTGATAAAAATATGATCGTCGGTCTGCTGAATGGCGCTGTAGAGCCGTTTCATTTCCTCGGCCGTCTGAATCCGCTCGGACACATCGCGCACCACAACCTGCACCGAAGGTTTACCCTGCCATTCGAAGTAAGCCGCATCGGTTTCCACATGCACTTTCCGATGGTTAAGGCTGATCATTATACTGTCCACCCGTTTGATCTCCGAGGGCGATTCCAGAACTTTTTGGAAGCATTCCTGGCAGTGAGGCCGTGATTCCGGGGCTAAAAATTCCTGGAAGTTTCGTCCCAAAATCTGGGCTTCGCTGTCGGCATCCAGAATCTTCAACATCGCCGGACTGCACATTTGAATATGACCTTGCAGATCGATGATCATGATGCCGTTGGGCGATAGTTCGATTAACCGCCGAAATTTTTCCTCACTTTCTCGGAGCGATTTTTCAATCTGGCGGCGTTCCTGGACTTCGGCCTTCAGCTTCCGGTTCGAGGTCTCCAGTTCCCGGGTGCGCCGGGAAACCAGCTTTTCCAGATGCTTCTGGTAATTCTTTAATTCCTTCTCGATTTGCTTGAATATGGTAATGTCCCGGAATTTCCACATGTAATAGATGGTTTCGCTGTTCTCGTCGATGGGAACCAGGTATTGTTCCAGGATTTTTCCACTCGTGAGGTGAATTTCCACCCCCACGGGCATCGGAGAGCCGTTGTGCGATTGTGGCCGGGCGAAGATGCGTGGGTTTTTAAACTGGCGACGAAGGTGGTCCCGCAGGTCTTTCAATGGTTGGCCAATGATGGTTTCCTCGTCTCGCAGCAGCTCGAAGATGTGTCGGAACGCATTATTGATATAGATGATGCGTTTCGATTTGTCTTCCACCAGAATGCCTTCGGTCAATGTGTTCATCAGGGTGTTTAAGAACGTGCTCAGGTGGCGCAATTCTCCTTCCATCCTTTGCCGTTCCCGGATCTCTTCAATCAGCCGGGCCTGGGCCAGATTGCCCTCCAGCGAATGAGCAAATTTGACCAGCACATTGCGCAATTGCCGGAGGGTGTGTTGATGGTAAGGGATTCGGTTTGGCGGACAATACAGCTTTAAAAAGCCGATTTCTCCCAGGCGGAAAATGAACATGCCCTCCCGGGGTTGGGTTCGCTCGGTGATCAGGCGATCGAATTTGGCATCCTCAGGCGACAGGAAAAGAGCGCTGGTATGGGATTGAATCTTGACCAGTGGATGTTCCGGGTGTAGCCAGGTAGCCCGTTTGCGGGATTCCGGAAAGGCGTAGACCAGAGAATATCCCTCCCGTTCGGGATGATTTTTTAAGTAACGGTCGTGGATCCAGATACTCGCAAAGGTGAAATTTTTTCGGGAAAGCAGCGATTTAATGAAACGATCGCAATTTTCGGTGATGTCTTTGGATTGACCGATGGCCAAGGATAATTCGTACAATAAAGATAAATCTCTAATAAACTGCGCCTGGTCTATCTGTTTCATAAAATTGTCCTATCACAATGGTTTTATTGAACAGCTCCAGGTAGAGATGACCGGAGGAGGCGATTTCTCCGAGCGTCAGTATGCCCTTGACAGGCAAAGGGATTTCCGGGTGTACCTGGGACGCCACGGCCTGGAGTTCCTGTTGAAACGCCTTTTCCAGAAAAAGAACGCGGGAGATGCAGTCGGCCATCAGCACTTCTCGAAACGCCAGCGGTGCAACATCGTTCGCCCGACGGGCCGCTTGACGAGCCGCGGCGATGAGCTTTTCGGGATCGCCCCGCAAAATGTACAGTGCCGTGTTTTCCGGTACGTCCCCCACACAAATTAAACCGCCTTCCTCCGTCACCGCTATGGGGTCCCGAACAATGTCCTCTTCCCCTTCTTTATAAATACCGAAGGGATATTGCTTGGCAACGGCGAAGAAATTTTCCCGCCTAAAGGGTGTCTGACAATCCCCCTCAACGATGGATCGGTACAGATCGAAAGCGTTCTGCCAATTCAATTCTTTGATCGTGTTTCCGTCGGTTTTCGTGGCCACTATCGGGCCGTACAGGCGTTCCCAACCGTGGCTCACACCAATATGGCTCTCCCAGGGTGTAAAAACCATCACGGCCGCGTCCTGAAATATACCTGCGGAGGTAAACACACAGGGTTGCTGTTTCAGGCGGATCGAGCCGGCACCCCCACCAAAATAATTGAACGAATATCCCCCCAATTGGTGGTAAACAGCGGTTAAAAACTCCCGAATATGCGGACTCAGCCCATCCACCAGAACAATACAGGAACGAAACGTGCGATTAATTTTATCCAGAAGTGGTTGCCAGATTTCCATACGGGAGTTCGAGGCGGAAAGAGGGAATAACAAAGGCGGATGCGAGGCCGGAAGCTTGAGGACCAGTATGCCGGATGAATAATGGCGGGCATGGTACACAATACCCGGAAAAACGCCGCCCATGAAGGTGATGGATTGGTGATTGAGGTGCTGAATGAGCTTGTTCAGGTCAAGATCGGTATTTTCGGCCACAAAAAACAGCAAAATATCCTGTTCCGTGGGCGCCAATCGTTCTATTGCCAGCTGAATGTGTTTGATGTCGTTTGACCTGACCAGCATTTGGAATTCCCTATCGTTTGGGGAACCTTGTTTCAGCCCGCAGAGGATTATGCAGAAACGAAAACCGGCGTGCTGTGTCTCCGGTACTTCTTCTTAAATCGTTCATTCTTGTTCTAAAATGCCATCGGGTTTGCCCATCCCTTGCCCATGGTCCGATCCCTCGAATACGGAGAAAATACGAAATTTTCAAATTCTTCTTCGAATTTTTAATATTCGATATCTATGAAAAGAACTTTATTCTTTTTCAGTTAAGTATCGGAAAAAGGTGTACGGAACTTAACCCCGGTTGGATATTGGGGGGTGGACAGCGACAAAGAGAAACGTCCCTCATCGGTAGGCGGCCCGGCTCCCCGGCCGGGCCGGTGACCATTCTCGGGAAATGTAGGCCGTGGATGCCAAATTGGGTGTTTATACCGGGAACCAGTAACTGATTTTTACCAGAAAAATGTTGTCTGGATACACCTGAAACAGCCCCTGAAAATCGTCGGCCGTGGAAAAGGTTCCTGTGGGCAAAAAACCGGTGCGATCTTGGGACCAAACCAGATACAGGATGGAGCCCGGAACGTACTCCCACCGAATAACCAGATTGGAACGGAATTGGCGGAAATTGAAATCCGGGTTCCAGAAGGCGTAGTCGGCTTTTCCGTCCTGATTTTCGTCTACCCGATAAACGTTTTGTTTGCCGTCGTAGAAGAGTTCCTTGTCGGAGAATTGGCGAAATCGATCCCGATAGGAGAGGGCCCGTGGATGGGTGATGCGTTTTAAGTGGGTGTATTTCCCGGCGGAAACAAAGGGTTGTCCGTAGTATTGAATGGAGAGGTTGGGTGTCAGGCTCAGGTTGAACCGTAGCACCATGCCCAGGGTGTTTTGTTCGATGCGGCCAAAAAGATAGCGCGGCCGATCGCCGGTGTACACCGTGGTGATGTATTGCAGGTCATCCCGATTGTATGAATAAAACGGCCGTAGTTGAATTTGCAGGTACGATGTGGGCCGCCAGGTCATCCGGAGCCGATATCCTTTACGAAAAGAGGGATGGCCAATGCCGAAACCGATGTTGCCGCCGAAGTTGGCGTACAGCCTTTTTCGATTATCGGTGGAGAGGCGATACCATACATTTACCCATCCCGGAAGCCGCATCGAAGGCCCTCCCCGCAATTCGGTCGTGGAAATGCCCTCGCGTTCAAGGCCGATGCCTCCGCCCACACTCCACAAATTGGTGAATTGGACCCATCCGTTGATGTTTCCGCCGGTGTTCAATTTTTCGAAGCTGAAATCCCACACGTTCCACTGATTGACATTGAAATTGAAGGTTCGGAAGATGGATACCGGGGTCCACCACTGATATCCGATCCACAAGAAATGGACGATTTGATCGGCCCGACGTAAATACCCCATATCGTTGAGTTCCAGTCCCGGTGAGCGCCAGATGGTCCCGCTCACCAGTCGCCAGTGACCCCCTCCGACCTTCCCCAGCAGGAGGGCACCGCCATGGCCGTTCATCCGCGTGGCCGTGGAATCCAACCGCAGGTGCGGAGCATCCGGGCGCTGAAAATAATGGGCCGAAGACCGCTGAATCTGTAAGATGGCTGCAGGATCGCCCGCAATGTGGCTCATGGTGGCCTTCAGATTCAACATGAGAGTCCGGTTTTTCCAGAATTTAATCATGTCTATCCCGGCGGCGTAAGCCCGCCGGTTCAGAAATTTCAAATGGTCGGCGGTGATCCGGCGATGGGTGGCGGTTACAATGCCGCCAATAATAAAATTGCCCTGATCATAATCTTTCTGGATGCGTCCCAGAAAGTAATTCGTGAGCGGTTCCACCATTATGCGACGGCGGTTACCGGCGGAATCGATGGCCGCGTATTCTTCGGCGGTGACCGCTTCCAACACCCCCACGGATAGCCCTTTTTCGGTTTTACCGGTCACTTTCAGTGCGGCCAGAATGGAGGTATTATCCGGTTGCTTGGCGAACTCTCCTGGACGCAGGCGGGGGTGGTATTGGGGGGGACGACCGATGCGGCGGGAATAAAATAATCCCTCCCGGGCCAACGGCCCCTCGCCGAAACCCAGGGAAAATTCCAGGATGTTTTTCCCTTCAATAAAGAAAGGGCGTTTCTCTTCATAGAAGGTTTCGAATGCGGTTAAATTCACCACCGAGGGGTCGGCCTCCACCTGCCCAAAATCCGGATTGAGGGTAAAGTCCAGGTTCATGTTGCTGGTCAACCCCACTTTACCGTCCAGGCCCCCGGAAGCGCTTTGCAGTCGTCCCGGCGCAAAAGGGTTCCCGGTCTCTTTCCTAAAGGCGTGTAACTTCCCCACGGTATAGGGGAGCAGTTCGATCCGGCGGCGGGGTTGAATCCCTTTTAAACCGTGCAACTCCCCGAAATAGGGGATAGGTATGGAGGCATCCTGAGGGATAAATGACCATGCGGAGAGTTCCTTGTTTCGATACAATTGACGAAAGACGTTTAAACCCCAGATCTGCTTGGGCCGACTGCTGAAACGCAACTGGCTGAAGGGGATTTTCATTTCTGCCGTCCATCCGGAATCGTCGACGGTGACCGCTGCCTCCCAAACCGGGTCCCAGGAATCATCCCGGGTGGTTCCCCCGTTGGACCAAACTTCATCCATGCGAACGCCGGCGGCGTTTACGCCGAATAGAAAGGCGGTGCGCTGGTCAAAATAGGTATCGAAGCAGATGGCCACCATGTCCGAATTGTCCCCTTCGTCCCGCCGGGTAACCTGCCCCACGATGTTCTCTGCCTGACGGTCCCGGGCCCGGATCAGCACGTACAGGTTTTTCGTGTCGTATACAATTTTAAAAAGGGTGGTTTCGGAAGGGGCGGCCTTTTCGTTGGGCGCCATTTGGATGAACCGCCGTCCGGTGGGCGCCTTTGCCCAGATGGGATCATCCATCCGCCCATCGATGACGGGGGGATGCGGATTGGTGGGAATGGCCCGGTAAATCTTTTTGGTGTCCGCCATGCCCGAAACGATGAACCCGAAAAAGGTGCTGAAAATGAAAACAGCGTGCCAAATCGTCTTGCTCATTGTGCACCTCCCTTTCCTGACCCGAAAGATGCCTACGGAAATTGGAATGGGGTGTTCCAGGGCAAAATAACCTAAAATTCCTGATCTTGTTTTTTTAGAGTGGAGCATTGTAATTTCTTCTCATGAAGACACGAAAGCGGATTCTGATTATGCATACGGGGGGCACTTTCGGGATGGTGCCGATGCCCCCGAATCAGCTGCTGGCGCCGGATGAGGTGGCGTCGCACATCTTAACTCATGTACCCGAACTGGAGAAGCTGGCGCACATTACGGTGCAGTGTGTTTTTAATCTGGACAGCGCCGACATCCAGATCGATCATTGGCAGCGGTTGGCCCGCATGGTTGCCGAACATCTGGACGACTATGACGGTTTTGTCATTATACACGGAACCGATTCCATGGTCTACACGGCGGCGGCACTGTCCTTTATGTTGCGGAATCTACCGCGCCCGGTCATTCTTACGGGTTCGCAGCGGCCCCTGGCCGCCATCCGCACCGACGCTCGTACCAATCTCATCAACTCCGTGGAGTTGGCCACCCATTCCATTCCTGAAGTGGCCATCTTTTTCGGCACCCGCCTGTACCGGGGCAATCGTACGGTCAAAAACTCCAGTATTCATTATGATGCCTTTCAGAGTCCCAATTACCCACCCCTGGCGGAAGTGGGTATCGACGTGCATGTCTTCGATCATCACCGGCGATGCCAGGGGGGCTTTCAGTTGCGGGAGGCCATATCCCCCGCCGTCCTGGCGGTACGCTACTTCCCGGGATTGTTGCCGGAATATTTGGAGTATGTGGCCGGTTTACCGGTGAAGGCGGTGGTGCTGGAAGCATTGGGTTTGGGACATACGGCCGTGAAATCCCAATCGCTGGTTCCTTGGATCAAGGGCCTGAGGGAAGCGGGGAAATTGGTGGTCATTACCTCGCAGAGTCGCCATGGAAGAGTCGATCTAAGCCGTTATGAAAATGGTCTTCGGTTGCGGCAAGCGGGTGCGGTGGGAGCCGGGGATATGACCACCGAGGCCGCCATCGTTAAACTGATGCACCTGTTGGGCCAGGGGTACGACACGCCCGAAATCCTGGGCCGACGATTGCGGGAAGACCTGGCAGGGGAAATTACAACGGACCATGGATAAGGAAGGCTTCAACTCCTTCCCGATATCCGGGGCCCAAATTGAAGTAAAAATTATTTGATTTTTTCTATTGAAAGCTGTATCATTGATCCGAGGAGGTTCACGTAACTTCTTACTGGTCAATTAACAATGGAGGGTGTAATGGGTAAACGTCTGGGATACCGTGTTTTTGTTGGAGCGTTAACACTGGTGTTAGCGTTGTCTTTGTTGGTCATGCCGTTGGCATCCGATTTAGTGGCGGCCAATGCTTTACCGCAGGCCGATGCTCAGCAGGCTTGTGTCGATGCGGAAGCTCAAGCTACCCAGGACATCAACGGCACGACCTGGTTTTTAATTGGATGTATTATCGGGGTGTGGGGATATATTGTAGCCATTGCGTTGGAATCCAACCCGCCTTCTGCCGCACTGGTGGGGCAGTCCCCGGAATATGTGGCCGCTTATACAGATTGCTATAAACGGAAGGCCAAAGAAATTAAAAGCAAGAACGCGTTATACGGGTGTTTGGCGGGGACGGGAGCGACTTGTTTATTGTATTTCTTGTTGTTTGCCGCCGCAAGCGGTGCGGAATCGACCTATTAACGAGCCAGCTTCCCGAAACACAGATCAGGCATTTAGGGGGTCAGGGTTGTCCAAAGAAATAATTACATTTGTTTCTCGGGCAACCCTGATTTAATTTATGCCTCGCATGAACAGAGGCGTCACATTGATGAAACGTTTTGTCCGGCCTATTCACAAGGCAGCCGTTTTTTTATTGATAATCCCCCTCTGGAGTTGGGGACAAACTCCAGATTTTACCGCGGTAGCCTCTCCGCCTTATCAAACGCTGCAAGGGAATTTTCAAAAGGTCAATGACCGGGACGGACAAGTGGATTCTTCCAGCGGGATTTTCTTTGTCAAAAAAATGGATTATATGTACCTGGAAGTCACCCATCCCATTCACCAGATCATGGTCATCGAAGGCAATGTGACTCTGGTATATTACCCGGAGCGGAAACTGGCCTACCGCATTACAAGTAAAAATCCCGCCATGTTGCCTTTCGTTCCCAAACTCATTGCCGCTTTGCGGTCGGAAATCGGTTTCGATAATCTGGGTTTGAAGCTGGAAAAACAAGAATTGCTGGGCGATACGCTTATCAGTTACTGGATTTCCCCGGATCCGGAAAAGAATATCGGCCGGTATCAAATGATTCAGGTAAACGATCAACCGGTTCAGATTTTCTACACTACCCCCGACAGCCTGTTTGCCAGTAAACTCGTTTTTCAGAATTATCGCCCGGTCGGGGATCTAATTCTCCCGCATAAAATCGTTTCCGAGAGCGTCTCTACGCGAGGGGTAACCATCGAAAAGGTATACTTTTCCCAATTGAAAAAAGATGTACCGCTGCCGACCCGCGTGGTCCGCTTCGATCTCCCGGACGATGTTGCTGTGGAAGAAAAGGAGTGGTGATGGTGGTCAGACGCCGCCGTGGAGGCATTACGGCGACCCCAACCCGGAGCCGGAAAGACCTTTACACGAATGGACGTGTTCATCCCGTGGGCATGTGTTTGCAGGAGCAAACCTGCCGGGGTATGGCCTGACGGGGTGTAAGTCGAGAACGAAAAGATGCTTTGGAGCGGCCGAGTGATCCGAACAAGGTTACATCGGGAATGGTGTTTTGGCATGGGTCTGGTTGTGGTCTTCTTTGCGGCGGGGGAATCGGCCGAAGCGCAGACGGTCCGGAAAGCGTTTTTGCATACTCTGCACGCCTTTCAGGCCGAAAAGGTGCAAGCCGCTTCCGTGGGAAGGGTGAGCGAAGATTTCTGGCAAAAATCGGAACCGGCGCAACTCATGCTGGGGATGATTACCCTCTATCAGCAATTGATTGCTTCGCAGGATGCTCCCGCCTGTAATTTTACGCCCAGTTGTTCCCGCTTTGGTCAGGCGGCCTTGGCCAGGGCAGGATTGGTGAAGGGATTGCTATTGACCTCCGATCGCTTGCAACGGTGCAATGGATTGCCGGGAAGAGAACGGTTTTATCCGGTCGATCATTCCACCCACCGATTTTACGATCCGATTGACGTGTATTTAACCTTAACCCCAGCCAAGGAAAAGGGTAGTCATGATCATTCCCATTAAGCGAGTGGGTTTGTGGATGGGCCTGGTTGTGCTTCTGGGAGGACAAGGGATTTCGGCACCGGGCGATTCTTCCCGCATTAGCCGGGCCGATTCGGTCTATACCCCCGAATATTTCTTAAAATTTGGACAATTTCTCTGGGAGCAAAGGGATTATTCCCGGGCCGCTACGGAGTTTGAGCGCTATGTTTTTTTAAACCCCCATCGAAAGTTGCCGCGGTTACGCTACCGGATCGGGTTATGTTATTATCGCCTGGGAGAGCTGGAACGGGCCCTCCGCTATTTTCAGGAGGCCTTTCAGTTGGGAAATGCTCCCTCTTTGAAGGATTCCAGCCGCTTGGCAATGGCGGCGGTATATTTGCGGCGTGGGGAAAATGGAGCCTTGCTGAGTCTGTTGTCGGAAAACGGAGCCCGGGTGAGTCGTTCCGAAATCCGCCGGCGCCTCCATTTATTTCGGGCGTTTTATTTCCTCCAGATGGGGGATTGGAACCTTGCCGCGCATTCGGTTCCCGATACGGCCGGGGTGTCCTCCCGGGAGTTTGCCCTGGCAGTGCGGAGAATCCGGGACCTGGCCCGAAAAGGACGGGAGTTACCGTATAAATCCCCTGTTAAGGCGGCGCTGTTGTCCGGACTGTTGCCCGGGGGCGGCCGATTTTATCTCGGCCGGAAACAAGACGGTTTCTATTCCCTGTTGCTCATCACCGGTAGCGCCCTGCTCAGCTACCGGGGGTATCGCAATCATGGCCCTGCCCATTTCCAAACGATATTTTTCGGGTCCACCGCGGCCCTGTTGTATCTGGGGAACATCTACGGCTCGGCTGTGGCCGCCCGGCTACACAATCGGCAGATTGAGGAAAGATTGTGGAATGAAATTGATGAAGAAATGCTTCGCTGGACTGATCTATAGTCTGCTCCTCACAATATCCATTCAGGCTTCTGCCCCTCTTTCGGGCGATTCTCTCCTGATAGCCGTCGGGGATCGGTTCTTTGACCGGCGTAACTATACTGCGGCCATCACCGAATACCAGCGACTGCTGTTTTTTAACCCGCACCCGCCTCTGGCTCCTTACGCGTTTTACAAGATGGGTCAATCGTATCTGCACCTGGGGCAATACCGAAGGGCGGTGCTTTTTCTGAGAAGGGCTCTGATGTTTCCGGCAAAGAAAAACACCAGATTGAAATTGCGCCTCCAATTGGCCCTGGCATTTTTGGAAGGCCAGCGATACGATTTGGCCGCACTGGAATTTTTTAAAATGGAATCGCGCACCCAGGATGAAACCCTGAAGTTAACTGCTCAATTGTTTCGGGGATTGATTTATATCCGTCAGCAAAATTGGAAAGAAGCACGAAAAGTTCTGCGGAAGCTGAACGATCATCCCCGCTGTCACTTTCAAGAAACCCTTCAGGCGATCGACCGTCTACTGACTCGGTTAATGGAAAAACCCCGACTAAAAAATCCCCGAACGGCTCGGCTGTTGTCCACACTCCTGCCCGGTGCGGGACAGATGTATACCGGTCATTTTTTTCTGGGGGTGGACGCCCTGGTCTTGAACGGTGCCAATACTTATCTGGTATGGCAAACTATCGTCAACCGAAATTATCTGGACCTGGGATTAAGTGTCGCCCTCCTATGGTTGCGCTATTATGAAGGCGGTCGCATTCGGGCAGAAATGCTGGCCCACAAAGTCAATCGTGAATATCAGGAGCGGATGACGCGAAGGTTATATCGGTTCCTTCAGGAACTGGCGGACTGTCTTCCTGCGTTCAGTACCCGGCTTACCTGGGAGGATTTTATTCCATAGACCATAACAGCAGGGCATTGGTGGGGAGGCGCAAAGTCTCTTTTAAAGATTGAAAAACAGCCGATTGTTGAGATCATCTTTCTGGGATTCGGAGCAATGAGGGTTAAATAAGGAGAAGCCCATGCGCACAAATGTTCTGGATGGCTCTGGGGAGGCGCCTTCCTCCTCCGCGCCGAGGTTGCCCGAGCGGCGGGAGATCGATTCCCGATACCAATGGCGACCGGAAGCCATTTATCCCTCTCTAAAGGCCTGGGAAGCGGACTATGAAAAGGTCCGGCGGATGATGACCGGGATGGACGCTTTTCTAGGGCGTTTGGGAGAGTCTGCCGAAACCCTTCTGGCCTGCCTGCGACAACGGGATCGGTTGAACGAGCGGATTGGCAGATTAATATTGTATGCGGGCATACGCAGCGATGAAGATAGCCGGGTGGCACAGTTTCAGGCGCTGCGGGATCGGGTCGCCGCTTTGGCTGCCGGTTTGCGGCGACATCTGGCCTTCATTCAGCCGGAAATTCTATCCCTTCCGGAAGGGAAGTTATGGAACCTGGTTGATCGATTGCCCGAATTGGGTGTCTATCGCCATCATCTGGAGGATATCAAGCGACGGAAAGCCCACGTGCTTCCTCAACAACAAGAACAGCTGCTGGCCCTGGCCGAAGAGTTTGCCCAGGGACCTTACAATATTTTCAGCATGTTCAACTATGCCGATATCCGGTTCCCCAGGGTGAAGGATGAGAGCGGTCAGGAAATTGAACTCACTCAGGAGCGTTTCCAGAAATTGTTGGAGTCCGGAAACCGCCGGGTGCGCAAAAATGCCTTTCTGGCGTTTTATGGAACCTACGAGAAATGGCTGAACACCTTGGCCGCCACCCTTGCCGCAAATATTAAGAAAAATGTTTTTTACGCGAAAGCCCGTCGGTATGCCTCGTCCCTGGAAGTGGCCCTGGATGAAGAGAATATCCCCCCCGAAGTCTACCAGAATTTGGTGGATACGATGAACCAGAATTTAACGCCGTTGCATCGATACATCCGTTTCCGCGGCCTTCGGCTTCACCTTTCCACCGTCTATCCCTGGGATTTGTATGTACCTTTAGGAGAGCCCCCTCACTTCAATTTTTCTTATGAAGAAGCGGTGCAACTGATCACCGAAGCGTTACAACCATTGGGGGAATCCTACCAGAAAGAATTGCGCCGCGGATTTTCCGAAGGATGGATCGATGTGTTCGAAAATCGGGGCAAGCGAGCAGGGGCCTACTCCTGGTCCACTTATGGTGTGCACCCGTTCATTCTGCTGAATTATGATGGAACCTTGCGGAGCGTTTTTACCCTTGCTCACGAAATGGGGCACGCATTGCATTCCTATTTCACCCAGCAAAAACAACCCTTTATCTACAGCCAGTACGACGTGTTCGTGGCCGAAGTGGCCTCCACCCTTAACGAAGCCCTGGTGATCGATTACCTGTTGAACATGACCCGGGAACCGGAGAAGAAATTGTATTTATTGAATCAATATGCGGATCAGATCGTAAAAACGGTCTACATTCAAACACTGTTTGCCGAATTTGAAAAACTCATCCACGAAAGGGTTGAGGCCGGCGAGGCGCTTACCTCGGAATTTCTCTGCAACCTGAAGGAAAAACTCTATCGTCGATATTTTGGAAAAGCGTTTAGTTTAGGCAGGCTGTATTGTGTGAACTGGTGCCGGATCCCTCATTTTTATTACGGCTTTTATGTGTATAAATATGTGACCGGATACTCGGCCGCCGTCGCACTGTCGCAACGCATTCTTTCCGGGGATGTCGCAGCACGGAATGCTTATCTGGATTTTCTTTCCCGCGGAGGTTCCGACTATCCCCTGAACCTGCTGAAAGATGCCGGTGTGGACCTGACTCGTCCGGAACCCCTTCAAGCCACCGCCCAGCTGCTGGATCGGCTGGTGGAAGCAATGGAAACCATGGGAGGAATCAAGGATACCTCGGCTCCAGGGCGTTGAACCTGGCATTATAAATATTCGGACTATAATGTCCACAATTTGCTTTCGTTATTGCTTCTTATCCGGAAAACGGTTAATATAAAGGCCACGAAGGAATCGATTCAATGAGGGCGGAAGGTTGATGAGGCGGGTATTGGTTTGTGGCGTGGTCTTCTTTTTACTCGGTTTCGGTAGCGGGTTTCCGCTGTTTCTGGCACCGGGGGTCGGTTCGGCTGCTCCTCATGCTCATGGTACCTGCCGGTGCGGTTGTGCCGCAGATGAACATGCCGATTGTGATGGCGGATGTTGTGGTGCGGCGGCAGTAACCGGCCAGGTGGGTATTTGCTCGTTCACTTGCAGCTGTTATTCCCATCCGCCCCAGCTTATCCCCCTGACGCTGAAATGGATCTTACCCCGCACTATTCCATTGGTGAATATCCCCAGGGATGGGCGGTGGTTGGGAGACATTTTCATTCCCGGGCCTCTGGCGGTTCCCGACTCTCCCGATCACCCTCCGGAAAACCTCTCCAGCAGTTTTACCTCCTGGCATTTCGAAATCGTCTGAAAGAGCCGGTAAGGGATCCCGCTTCCCGATGATCCCGGCAACCGTGACCCGGTTCTCGACAGGGCGGGCAGGGATCGGCTCGGTCAATCCCTGTGGTTTGCTGCTCTTCCTGGTTCAAAGACGCTCCTCTTGGGAATGGAGCTATGCCGCTGCCCGGCGGGTCTCAACGCGGAAAGAAGCGCCCCGGCTCTTGGAAACAACAGTGAAAATCATTCGCTGCTTCTCCCGAAATTAGGAAAAGCAGCAAATACTGGTGTCAAACGTTTCCGGAGGAATCAATATGAAAGCGTCTCTGCTTCTTTTCATTACCTTGGTGATTGGAATTTGGCTTTTCTCTTGTAACCGAAACAGCACCGGGGTTGATCCCGAACCTGATCCCACCAAGGATTTGCATCGGATAGCCACCGGCGAACTGGAAAAGACCCTGGTAACGGTTTATTCGGATGCATCCTTACAAACGGGGTATTGCCGGATTTACGTGTTGTTAAAAGACCGGAACACAGGAAAAGTCTTACAAAAGGCCCGGATACAGATGACTCCCATAATGGATATGGGAGATATGAAACACAGTGCTCCCTGTGAAAATCCCCAGACCGGCTATGCGGAGAATGGATTGTTCCCGTGTGGGGCGGTTTTCATCATGTCGGGTACCTGGCAACTGGAGTTCCTCTTGCAGGAGCTGGAAAATGGTGATGCGGGTAAGGTGGTTGTTCCGGTGCAAGTGGCTCCCGCAAACCGCCTGAAGCAGGAGACCGGCAGCGACAGTGCCCACTATTTTCTGGCCCTGGTGGAACCTCGTTCCCCAAAGGTGGGAATCAACACTTTTGAAATCACCATTCATCAACAAGAATCCATGATGGCCTTTCCTGCCGTAACGGATGTTGAAGTGACCATGGAACCGACCATGCCGTCCATGGGACACGGTTCACCCAATAATGAACACCCTATCCACAAGGGGAAAGGGCATTACCGGGGGAAAGTCAATTTTACCATGTCCGGGGCCTGGCAAATCGCTCTGCGGGTCTCTCGTAATGGACAATTGCTGCTGCAAACGATGTTTGATCTTCAGGTGCCCTGACCCGATTGTTCGCTCCTTCAGTGGGGTGAGGTAAGGGACGGTTCCATGCCCTCGGGATTTCCCGATGGGCATGGAAATCAATGGATGGTTTCGATGGAGAATCCAAACAAGGAGTTTGTCGGGTGAAGCGAATACCCATTTTCGAGAAAATTGCGATCCGCGTTTCTGGCAAGAACGGAGCGTTCTGCGGCCGGTTTACCCGGATAGGTCCGTGGATTTTTCTGATGGTAATGATCATCCAATCCATGGTTTCTGCTCAAGAAACGGAAGGTGTATTGGCGGGGCAGGTGCGGGATAAGGAAACAGGAGCACCGGTGCCGTTTGCTAACATAAAGGTGCTGGGTACTCCGCTGGGAACCGCCGGGGATTCCAGTGGCAATTTCTGGATGCGGTTGCCTCCGGGCCGTTATCGGTTGGCGATCTCTTCTCTGGGTTATGCCCCGGGCTATGTCAATGCTCAAGTTCATGCCATGCGGAATACCTTGGTTGAGATTTTCTTAACCCCGGTTGCCATTCAATATGCCGAAGAAGTGGTGGTTTATGGAGATTCCGAAGCCCGGCGGCCGGCGGTTCGATTGAACCGCACCGAAGCCCTTATGGAACGGATGGAGGGTATGGCTCTGATCAAACGGGCTGACTTTGCTTGGGAGCCTTCCATCCGCGGGATGAGTGCCGCACAGATTGGTGTGGTGATTGACGGGATGAAAATCTTCAGCGCATGTGTGGACCGAATGGACCCGGTGACGGCCTACGTAGAGGTGGAAAATCTGAAAGAGTTGGATATCCGCAAAGGAGGATTCGACCTGACGCTGGGTGCGTCTGCCGGCGGTACCGTTAATCTGGTGACCTACAAGCCGGAGTTTGACCGCCCGCTTTTGTTACGGATGGAGGCGGGGGTGGAGTCTGCATCCGCTTTGCGAGTCGCCCGGGGAGAGGCGAATTGGTCGGATGGCACCCTGGCGGTTCGCGCCACCCTTTCGGTGAAACAGGCCGGTGATTTTTATGCCGGCGGAGGCCGGCGCATCCGGAATTCCGGATATCGAAAATACAATTTTCATGTCGGTTTTTCCCGCAGGTGGGGGACGGACCGACAATTGGAATTCTCCCTGATCGGCGACGAAGCGCGCGATATCGGATATCCCGTCTTGCTCATGGATGCTCGGAAAACCTCTTCCCGCATCCTGCGTCTGGAGTATTTCTGGCGCCCCCACGGCCGGGATGGATTCACCCTGCGCAGTAAAATCTATTATAACCACATTCGCCACTGGATGGATGACTTTCAGCGTGATGTGCATCGCCGAACCGTGATGCCGGGCATGTACATGCCCATGTTTGGCGAAACCCATACCGTGGGATGGGTGGAAGAAGTTCGGTTGCAAAAGGGAACTCACGTCCTGAAGCTGTTTCTGGATGGTTACCGAATGCGGGCGTTTGCCGATATGCAAATGATCAGCCTGGATGCCGAAAGTCCCCCGGCCTACCTGATGAACCTGGGCGATGTGGTGAATGTCCAAGGCGCTCTGGCCCTGGATCACACCGGGATGATCGCTTCCCGATGGTGGATCCGAAACAATGTGCGAGTGGATTTCTCCTCAAGGGATGTGACCCGTGAATTCGGCCGCAGGGCGCTGACCGGTTTCTGGGAGGGATCGGACACTTACCGGCGTTACTGGACTTTCAGTGCCAGTACTTCCCTGGAATATCAATTCAGTGATCACCGGAGCCTGCGTTTCTCTGTGGCCAGTACCCAGCGCATGCCCTCCCATATGGAAAATTATGGTTTTTTCCTTTATAATATCCTGGATGGGTATTTCTACACCGGGAATCCGAGTGTATTACCGGAATGGAGTCGTCAGGCAGAGCTGGTATTCGAACAATTTTCCCGCCCCCTCCGTTTCCGCATGGTGGGGTTTGTCAACGACGTGCGCAATTACATAAGTGGAATGGTGCAGTCGAAGGAATTTAAGGTATACACCAATCTGTCTTCTGTATACTGGCTGGGGGCCGAAATGCGGGGGGAGTGGGAGGTCCGGGAACATCTGGCTACCCGGTGGAGCATTGCCTACACCCGCGGTCATAATCGAGAGTTCAAAGAACCCTTGCCGTTGATTCCGCCGCTGGAAGCCATGGTCAGTGTCGATTGCCGGTGGGATAAATTCCGGCTGGCGCTGGAAGGGCGGTTTGCGGCTCCCCAAAACCGCATTGCCACACGAACCACTCTGGAAGATAAAACCCCGGGATTTGTTCTACTGAATCTGCGGCTCCAGTTTCCTTTGGCACCCTGGTTGAAAATAAGATTAGGAATGGAAAATGTGCTGGATCGCTATTATCATGAACACTTGAGCATCAACAACTTACCCGGGAGAGGCCGCAATATGTACCTGATGTTTCGCATCCTTTTTCCCCCAGAGGGTTAGCGGGGGGCGGTTTGCCGCTTTCTTCGCTCCATCGGCGTGGCCGCATCCCTTGGAGCCGTGGGGAAGGCGACATTTCGGGAAGTACTGAGGGAGGGTGGCGTCCTCCGGGTGTCGGTTTCCCGGCATCCCTTTCGAAAATTAAGGCGGGCAAAAGAACCCGTTGAATGGGGAGCGATCGCTGGTTAAATTTCCCTCAGGGTATTCAAAAGAGGGAAAGCGACAACCTGAGATCAAGGATAAGAAATGGGGGGGTGAAGGGAACCCGTATATGCGTGTATCAGAGTTTCGGTCGGGAAAGGGAAGAGCATTTCCAAGCGTAACCCTGGAGGTTAAGATATGGCTTCTAAAGATCCTAAACGGCGGGGAAATCGACGGAAACAAGTCCAGTTTTTCAATAGATTCACCCGGGATCGGGAACGGGTTCCCCCGGGGCAGTATGTTACTCGTAAATTTCCGGTGCTCACCCACGGAGAAACCCCGGATATCCGACCGGAGGATTGGCATCTGGAGGTGTTTGGGGCCGTGGAACAGCCCCTTCGTTTGGATTGGAAAGCCCTGATGAAACTGCCTCGAAAGACGGTTCGGGTGGATATCCATTGTGTCACCCGATGGACTCTTTTAGGTACCGAATGGGAAGGCGTTCCTTTTCAGGTTATTGTGGACAAGGTGCACCCTCATCCTCAGGCCCGTTTTGTGATGCAATATGCTTATGGTGGGTACACAACCAATTTACCCCTGGAGGATTTGTTGAAAGAAGATGTGTTATTGGCCTTCCATTTGAATGGTTATCCCCTGCCCCGGCAACATGGGGGACCGGTACGAATGCTGGTGCCCCACTTGTATTTCTGGAAAAGCGCCAAATGGTTAAAGGGGCTGGAATTTATGATCGAGAACCGACCGGGTTTCTGGGAACAGCATGGCTACCATATGCATGGGGACCCCTGGAAGGAGGAACGATTCTCCCAGGAGGATTGACCGCCCCGAACAGGGTCTAGTAAAGGGTTCCGGGTGAAAACCCACCACGTCTCGGGCCCTGATTGGTCTTTGTCCTCATCCGGGGATGGACGTCTCCAATCGTTCCAATGCTGAACTCTGCGCATCGCTCATCCGGCAACCTGTTCCTTTCATTGAACCCGTCGGATGCCTCCCCGGCATTAGTTCACCCTCCCACGGGATGGTTCCAGCGATGTTCAGGATGGGGGGGCGAAAACGATTTCCCCGATCATCTGTTATTTCAAACGGAAAAAGTCCTCCCGTACTTGCCGGAGCAACGGCAATAATTGATACTGATAAATATTGTCCCAGACATATTCTTTAATCACCTTTCGAAAGAAGCGACGGGTGGGAAGGCGAGAGATAAATTTCAGGATTTTATCGGCGATTTCGGCGGGGGTATCCTCCAGTTCAAAAAAACATACATCTCTTCCACCGATTTCCCGAAACGGGGGGATGTTGGAGCAAACGATGGGCAATTTAATCATTCCCGATTCCAGCAAAGGGATGCCGAAACCCTCCTGAAAGCTGGGCATGAATAAAATGTCGGAGATCAAATAGAGGTCCCGGATGATGATCCGATCCGGGGTCAAAGGCTGGCCGCTTCGAAACTTATATTCCGCCATAATGAGCACATCGGAGGAAATTTTCAGTTCCCGCGCCAGGGCCATGAGCTGTTTGTAATAGGTAACCGTTTTGGGCTCGTGAGGATCATAGGCCCCGGTGACCAGCAAACGGGCCTGAAGCCCCCGGTCCTGTAACGCCCGGGTGACCCGGATGGACAGTTCGATGTTCTTTCGGGGATGGAGTCGGGAAGGCTGCACCATCAAAAAATCCCCTTCAAACAACCGTTGCTCCTGGATAATGCGCACGGTGGCGGGATCCAGGCGAAAAAATTGAATGGGATCGATGCCGTTGGGTATTACATAAATGTGATGCCGGGAACCGTAGAGCCGGGTGAACTGTTTTTTGCGGCTGTCGGAAATGACCACATAATAAATTTTGGCATGCGAGCGTTTCAGAATGTTCCAAGGAGAAGTATCCAGGAAGCGGGGATAATCCTCATAAAAAAAGGGTGAATCATGGTTCCAGCTGATGATGGGAAGTTGATCGTCCTGCGCCAGCCGGAAGATGGCATAGGTGAGTGGCAGGTTGTAGCGCATCGTCAGAACATTGTGGGCGATGAGCACATCAAAATTGGCCAGGGCGTCGGATAGATAACGGTATACTTTGTGCGCTAATCTTTCTAAGGGTTCAAGATGACCCTCCAGAACCGTTTCGTGAGCCTTGATGACCTGTTTATTGCGCGAGCCGAGTAAAGGGTTGATCTCCACCCGATAATGCGGGCTGAATTGGTCCCCGGCTCCGGCAAAGACTTTCACCTTATGATAATATCGATGAAACAGGTTGGCCTGTTGCCGGATCACTTCTTCCACACCACCCACCACCGGAGGACAGGAGTAATGCAAAAGGGCGATGTTCAGTTGATCCACGCTTCACACTCCCTGAAAATATTCTAACTCCCGAATCAGGTGCAACAACTTGCGTTCCAGTACCTCGTAGGAAAAATATTTCAATGCCAGTTGATAATTTTTTTCCACCATTTGCCGGCGTCGCTCGGGATTATGAAGCACCTGGCAAATGATGTCGATGGTATCTTGAGTAACAAAACCATCGATAGGAATGACATCAAAACCTTTGGGTTCAATATCGGCCACATAGATGGAATAGCGATTGACGACGATAGGCTTTTTGTAATAAATGGCTTCCAGAAAGGCATTGCCGAATCCTTCGTACCCGGATGGATAAGTGACCAGATCTGCACACTGGTATACATCCCCTATGGTGTAGATGTTCTCGCCGGTGAGGGTCGTGGCCCGGTGGGGGCCGATCAGGTGATCGATGGTGGCGATTTTGACACCCAGATTCCGGGCGTATTCCATCACGCGGTGGTAGTAGGCGTCGCCCTCATCGCCGGTGGCGTGAGAAATGACCAGAGTCGGGTTTTTTAACTTCATCAGGTATACGATTTCCACCGCCCGTTCGATCCACTTTCGGGGCACGACCCGTGTCGGTTGCAAAATGAACCAATCGCCCTCCTTCAGCCCGATAATGGTGCGGAGTTCCCTGCAATGGCTGTTTTCCGGCGGTGGGGGCGAGGCAAAGTCGTACACATTCGGGATCAGGGTATTGGATATGCCCTTCCGGTGGCTCAATTGTTCGCTGGCCAGGGAATTGATGACCACATGACGAATGGAAGGCAAGTACGGGGGAAAAGATCGGTCGAGGTAATCCATTACCGAATTGACCAGAAAGCGATTCCGCTCCCAGTAAAAATCGTGGTGATGGGCAATGGTGGGAATTCCCGTTTCCGCGATAAACTCTGTGATGGCCAGGCCCAGGGGGATGTTCATGGGAATGGCCAGGGCGTTTTCGGGGATAATCAGGTCAATGCCAAACCCATCCACAAACTCGTAAATCTTTTGTTTTAAATAATCTTTGATCCCCTGAATCAGTTCACTGATTTCCCGGGGACGGAGGTGAAAACCGAAGGAAAACTCATTGATCTTCTGAATTTCCGGATGTTCGAAATGGGCCTCTTCCACAATATGAGATTTCTCTGCGGGACGGTCACACAGTCCCGCCATATAGTAACAATCGTAATGGTTCCGTTCCAGCACGGCGGCCCACTTTTCGATTTCTAAGGAAACCCCATCGGTGCCGGCAATGCGGGTGGAAATAAATCCGATGCGCTTGAAACGGGTGCGCCTTTTCTTGCGCTTGGCCGTTGTTGCTGGCATTGTCCACCTTTAGGTTTGATGGCAAGTTCAGGGAAACAAACGTACGTTTACCGCCCGATCACCTTTCATCTCCCGCCGCAGGTCAAAACCCACTTTCAGCCCCTCCCGGATGGGCACATGGCGCGATTTGGGATGGATGTCTCGAACCGAAAAATAGATTTCCTCATCCTCTTCGGTCACAATAAATCCAAATCCTTTAAAAGGGTCGAACATTTTGATGATACCGTATTGCATGGGCGCGTTTCCTATTTTTAGTGGTATAAGTTATGAAAAGAAAAAGGATGAATTCAAAGATAAAATCACAATTTCGCGGGAAAGGTTGGGGATTGGGGTTCGGCAGAGCCCCGGTGTTTCTGCCGTCGGGGGGCGAAAATGAGAAAATTATTGCAATGGCCGGTGGATATTTTAAATTGGCCAGGTTTTGAATCCGGGAGCGGCGGCCGCCGGGCCGGGAACAAAACGCAAAGATAAAAGGTTTTCTGGGTGACTTTGTGAGGCGGGGCAAGGGATGTGAAAAAATTTTTTATGTTGCATAGAGATATAAAATTCATAAATTATAAGGCTTAAAAACTACAGGGCTGGCGTAGCTCAACAGGTAGAGCAGCTGATTTGTAATCAGCCGGTTGGGGGTTCGAGTCCCTTCGCCAGCTCTTGAGGAAGCTTGGGGAGGTAGCGAAGCGGTCAAACGCACCAGACTGTAAATCTGGCGGCTGATGCCTTCGGAGGTTCGAATCCTCCCCTCCCCACAATAGCTCGACCAAGGAATGGCTGTGCCAACGACTGGGTGATCGAGCGAGGGGTTGGGGGTGGTCTGCTATGACATAGGCGGGAGTAACTCAGCTGGTAGAGTCACGGCCTTCCAAGCCGTTGGTCGCGGGTTCGAGTCCCGTCTCCCGCTCCAGAGGCAGAGGCCGGAAGGGATCCCGGCTTCTGCCTATTGTATAAGCCCACGTAGCTCAGTCGGTAGAGCACATCCTTGGTAAGGATGAGGTCACCGGTTCAAATCCGGTCGTGGGCTCTTTTTTATTGGGTTTGGCAAGGGCGTTTTAAGAAAAGTTTGGTTTAAATCTTAAATTTTTGGAGGAAATCCGATGGCGAAGGCAAAATTTGAAAGAACAAAGCCCCACGTCAATGTGGGTACAATCGGTCATGTGGACCATGGCAAGACCACTCTGACGGCGGCCATTACCAAGTATCTGGCCCGCAAAGGTCTGGCGCAGGAACGCGAATTTGATGACATCGATAACGCGCCGGAAGAACGCGAACGTGGGATCACCATTGCCACCGCCCACGTGGAATACGAAACCGATAAGCGCCATTACGCCCATGTGGATTGTCCCGGTCATGCCGACTATGTGAAGAATATGATCACCGGTGCGGCCCAGATGGATGGCGCCATCCTGGTCGTGAGTGCCGCCGATGGGCCCATGCCGCAGACTCGAGAGCACATCCTGTTGGCCCGTCAGGTGAACGTCCCTTACATCATTGTATTTTTGAATAAAGTGGATCAGGTCGATGATCCGGAATTGCTGGATCTGGTGGAGCTGGAAGTGCGGGAGTTGCTGAGCAGCTACGAGTTTCCGGGTGATGACGTGCCGGTGATCCGCGGGAGTGCCCTGAAGGCCTTGCAAAATCCCGACGACCCCGAAGCCACCCAGTGCATCCAGGAATTGGTCGATGCCCTGGATGAGTACATCCCCGTTCCCGAACGCGATGTGGATAAACCCTTCCTTATGCCCGTGGAAGACGTCTTTAGCATTACCGGACGGGGTACCGTGGGTACCGGACGCATCGAGCGGGGGCGCGTCAAAGTGGGCGATGAGGTGGAGATTGTGGGGCTGGGAGCCCATCGGAAGACCGTGGTGACCGGTATCGAAATGTTTCGCAAGATTTTGGATGAAGGGATTGCCGGCGACAATGTGGGACTGTTGTTGCGCGGGGTGGAAAAAGACGAATTGGAGCGGGGTATGGTGGTGTCGGCACCCGGTTCCATCACGCCGCACACGCGTTTTAAGGCCAATGTCTACGTGTTGAAGAAAGAGGAAGGTGGACGGCATACGCCTTTCTTCAGCGGTTATCGACCGCAATTCTACTTCCGTACGACCGATGTAACCGGCGAAATCAAGTTGCCCGAAGGCGTGGAAATGGTGATGCCGGGCGATAACATCGTGATGGAAGTGAACCTCTTGAAGCCCATCGCTCTGGAGAAGGAATTGCGTTTTGCTATCCGCGAAGGGGGTCGCACGGTGGGTGCCGGGGTGGTGACCGAGATTCTCGAATAGCCAACGGGTTGGATGAAGTGGACAAAATAGATGGGACGGTAAAGTGCGCGAGATAATAACGCTGGAATGTACGGTGTGTAAACAAAGAAATTATACCACGACCAAGAACAAGCGAAAGCATCCGGAGCGGGTGGAGTACAAGAAATATTGCAAATTTTGCAATAAGCATACGATACATAAGGAAACGAGATAACTCGTTAATTGGGTTAGGCCTGTAGCTCAATTGGCTAGAGCACCGGTCTCCAAAACCGGGGGTTGGGGGTTCGAGTCCCTCCAGGCCTGCTCCCAATTAATGAGTTTTTTAATGTCAAAACGCCGAGTAGAGTTATGTTGAAAAAGGCCAAAGATTTTATCGAAGATGTGCAGACGGAAATGAAAAAAGTGAGCTGGCCGGAAACCAATCAGCTGCTCAACTCCACCATCGTCGTGATCGTGATTTCCATATTGTTTACTCTGTACATCTTTTTTGTGGACCAAATTGTGACGTTTTTGATCAAATATCTATACTGATAAGGAAAACATCCGTGGAAAAAAAGTGGTACACATTGCGTGTGATGTCCGGGCAGGAGAACAAGGTCAAAGCCCATCTGGAAAACAATATCGAACTGCGGGGAATGCAGGAGCATTTTGGGCGAATCATTGTGCCTTCGCAACCGGTGCTGGAGATGCGCAATGGGAAAAAGCGCGTGAAAAACAAGGTGTTTTTTCCGGGCTATATTTTGATCGAGATGGATTACGACACCCGAACGGCCATGTTGGGGCAGGAGACACCGGGCGTCATCGGTTTTGTGGGGCCCAAAAACAATCCTCAGGAGGTGCGTCCGGAGGAAGTGGAAGCGGTTTTACGGAAGGTGGAGCGCGAAGAGGCCACCGTGGAGAAAGTGGAAGTCCCCTTCAAAGTCGGGGATACCATTCGGGTGGTGGACGGCCCCTTTGCCGACTTTACCGGCGTGGTTGAAGAAATCAATGAAGAGAAAAAGAAGGTGAAGGTGTTGGTCAGCATCTTTGGTCGGCCGACACCGGTGGAACTGGATTTTCTACAGGTTGAACTGGAAAAATAAACGATAGGTATTTCCCATGGCCAAAAAAGTGTTAGGTTACATCAAATTGCAGATACCTGCGGGTCAGGCGAACCCGTCTCCGCCTGTAGGCCCGGCGTTGGGGCAACACGGGGTGAATATTATGGAATTCTGTAAGGCGTTTAATGCGCGTACCCAGGATAAAATGGGCTATATCATCCCGGTGATCATTACGGTGTACGCCGATCGCTCGTTCACTTTTATTACCAAAACCCCCCCGGCGTCCACTCTGTTGTTGAAAGCGGCGGGCATCGAGAAAGGCTCCGGGGAACCCAATCGAAATAAAGTAGGTAAAGTGACCCGGACACAGGTGGAGGAGATTGCCCGAAGCAAAATGCCCGACCTGAACGCCGGCGATATCCAGGCCGCCATGCGCATCATAGAAGGTACGGCTCGGAGTATGGGGATTGAAGTGGTTGAATCATAGAAAAATTTTTGAAGCGAGGCCATCTATGAAAAAGCGAAGTAAAAGATACCGCGAAATTGCCCGACTGATTGAAAAACGCGAATACACATTGGACGAAGCCATCGGTTTGCTGAAAAAGACCGCTTCGGCGAAGTTCGACGAAACGGTGGAGATTGCTGTGCGTCTGGGTGTCGACCCTCGGCATGCCGATCAGGTGGTGCGGGGAACGGTGTCGTTGCCTCATGGGCTGGGTAAGGAAGTGCGTGTGTTGGTGATTGCGAAGGGCGATAAGGCCCGGGAAGCCGAAGAAGCCGGAGCCGATTATGTGGGCTACGAGGACTATATGGAAAAAATTCAACAGGGATGGTTGGATTTCGACGTGGTGATCGCCACCCCCGATGCCATGAAAGACCTGGCCAAGCTGGGGCGCATCCTGGGCCCCCGGGGGTTGATGCCCAGCCCTAAAAGCGGTACCGTTACCTTCGATGTGGGCAAAACGGTGAAAGAAGTCAAGGCCGGGAAAATCGATTTCCGGGTGGATAAGACCGGCATTGTGCACACCGGCGTGGGGAAAGTCTCTTTCGAGCCGGAAAAACTGAAGGAAAATATCAAAACCCTGGTGCAGACCATCATTCGTTTGAAACCCCCTTCGGCAAAGGGAACCTATTTGAGAAGCATTTATCTGTCCAACACCATGGGGCCGGGGATCAAACTGGTAACCAATCCCCAGGAGTATCAGGATTAATTGAAAAGACCGAGGTAGCAAACGATGCCGACACCACAGAAGGAACAGATCGTTAAGGAGATGACCGACAAGTTTTCCCAGGCGCAAAGCATCATTCTGGCGGATTTTACGGGTATCGATGTGAATACCCTGACCGCGCTGCGCAAGCGCTTCCGAGAAGCGAACGTCGAATACCGGGTGGTCAAGAATACACTGGCCCGTCTTTCGGTGCGCCATGCGGGGATCGAAGGATTGGAGGAGTACCTGGTAGGCGTCAATTCTTATGCCATCAGCTACGACGATCCCACCAAACCGATTAAAGTCGTCGAAGAGTTTAAGAAAGAACTGGACGATAAGTTCAAGATCAAGGCCGCCTATTTTGAAGGAAGGATCATCGGACCGGATCGGGTTGCCGAACTGGCGACATTGCCCAGCCGGGAGGAGTTGCTGGCTCAGTTTGTGGGGCTGTTGAATTCGCCCATGGGCAAGTTGGTCGCCACCCTTCAGGGGGCGATGGTCAAATTCGTCGGCGTTTTAAAAGCGCTGGAAGAAAGCAAACAATAATCCATCGTTAATCAAGTTACTATAATTGGAGGTATTGGCAAAATGGCTGATATTACCCGTGAAGATGTGATTGCATATTTAGAAAAGGCCACCATGCTGGAGATTTCGGAGCTGATTAAGGAGATTGAAGAGAAGTTTGGGGTCACCGCAGCGGCCCCGGTGGCTGTGCCCGTCGGCGGTGCCGTTGCAGGAGCGGGGGCCGCGGAAGCCGCCGCAGAAGAAAAGACCGAGTTCGATGTGGTTCTCAAAGACATCGGTTCCCAGAAAATCCAGGTGATTAAGGTGGTTCGCGCCATCACCAATCTGGGCCTCAAAGAAGCCAAAGAGCTGGTGGAAAGTGCACCCAAAGCCGTAAAAGAAGGTGTGTCCAAAGCCGAAGCCGAGGAGCTCAAAAAGCAGCTGGAAGAGGTCGGGGCGACCGTGGAAATCAAATAAAAATTTCGTACCCCAAATCATTAAAAAGAGGTGGTTCCTTTGATGGACAACAGCTTGATTAAGCGAAAATCGTTTTCCAAGATTCCCACGATCATTGAATATCCCAACCTGCTGGATATTCAATTGAAATCGTTTGCGGAATTTTTACAGGAGGATAAGGCCCCGGCGGAGCGCGAGGACAAGGGGTTGCAGGCGGTGTTTCTGAATATCTTTCCGATCGTGGACAGCCGGGAGAACTTTATCCTGGATTTTGTCGAGTATTACATCGATAAGCCCAAATATTCCGTCCAGGAATGCCGGGAGCGGGGGTTGACATATGCGGTGCCTTTAAAAGCCAAACTGCGGCTTTCCATCAAGGATCCCACGGGTGAGACGGACGAGTACACCGAAACCATCGAACAGGATGTTTATTTGGGAAACATCCCCTATATGACGGAACGGGGAACTTTTGTGATCAACGGTGCCGAACGGGTGATCGTTAACCAGTTGCACCGGGCTCCCGGGGTGTTTTTCGATGAGAGCATCCATCCCAATGGTACCAAGATCTTTTCCGCCCGGATCATTCCCTTCCGGGGAAGCTGGGTGGAGTTTATGACCGATGTGAATGATAATTTGCATGTGTACATCGACCGGAAGAAAAAATTCTATGTGACGACGTTTCTGAGGGCTTTGGGTTTTAAAACCGATCAGGAGATTCTGCAGCTGTTCGATTTGGTCGACGAGGTGGAATTGCTCAAAACCGATACCCTTTCCCTGGTTGGGCGAAAAACGGTTGAGGATGTCGTGGATGAAAAGACCGGGGAGGTGCTGGTTGAAGCGGGCACGGTCTTGGACGAGGATGTGATCGAAGCGTTGAAAAACAAAAAGGTCCACACCATCAAACTGGTGCAGGTGAACGATCCCTCCATGCCCAATATCGTGTTGAATACCCTGGAAAAGGATCCGGCCAAGACCGAGGAAGCGGCCCTCCGAACCATATATGAGCTGCTACGCTCCGGTGAACCCCCGGATATGGACACCGCCCGGGACTTGTTAAAAAAGATGTTTTTCAATCCCAAACGCTATGAGCTGGGTGCGGTGGGACGCTATCGATTGAATAAGAAGCTGGGTCTGGATATCGATTACGAAACCACGGTGTTGACGACGCAGGATTTTGTGGAGATTATCCGTTACCTGATTGAACTGCGCGAAGGCAGGCGCACCACCGACGATATTGACCATCTGGGCAATCGGCGGGTGCGAACGGTTGGGGAACAGCTGGCCGCCCAGTTTAATCTGGGCTTAACCCGCATGGCGCGCACGATCAAAGAACGGATGAACTTGGGCGATGCGGAAACGCTGACCCCTCAGGAGCTGGTCAATGCCCGGGCCATCACCTCGGTCATCAATACCTTTTTTGGTACCTCGCAGCTGTCGCAGTTTATGGATCAGACCAATCCGCTGTCGGAGCTGACCCATAAGCGGCGAATGAGTGCCCTGGGACCGGGAGGATTGACCCGCGAACGCGCCGGTTTCGAGGTGCGCGATATTCATTATACCCATTATGGGCGCCTATGTCCCATCGAAACGCCCGAAGGACCAAACATCGGGCTCATCTCCTCGCTAAGTGTGCTGGGTCGAGTGAACGACTTCGGGTTTATCGAAACCCCATACCGCAAAGTGAAAGATGCGAAAGTGACCGATGAAATCGAATTTCTTTCTGCGGACGATGAAGAACGCGCCGTGATCGCCCAGTTTAACGCACCGGTGGACCCCCAAAGCGGTAAGTTCACCCGCAATCTGGTCAAGGTGCGGAAGCGAGGCGATTTTCTGGTTGTGCCCCCCGAAGAAGTCCAATATATCGATGTGGCCTCTAATCAGATTCTATCGGCTTCGGCCTCCTTGATACCGTTTGTGGAACATGACGACGCCAACCGGGCCCTGATGGGATCCAATATGCAACGGCAGGCTGTGCCGCTCATCCGCACCGAAGCACCGGTTGTGGGTACCGGGATGGAAGCCAAGGTGGCGCGAGATTCCGGTGCTTTACTGGTGTCCGACGTGGATGGGGTGGTGGAAAAGGTGGATGCGGAACGCATTGTCATCCGCGTCAATCCGGATACGATCGATGATCCTCGTCAAATTCTAACCGGCGAGGCCCAACGGGTGGAATATCGATTGCTCAAGTTTGTGCGCACCAACCAAAACACCTGCATCAATCAGCGCCCCTTGGTAAACCAGGGGGATGCGGTCAAAAAGGGGCAGGTGTTGGCGGATGGCCCCGCCACCGATCGGGGAGAGCTGGCGCTGGGGAAAAACATCCTGGTGGCTTTTATGCCCTGGAATGGATACAACTTCGAAGATGCCATTGTGATATCAGAACGCATTGCCCGGGACGATGTCTATACGTCAATTCATATTGAGGAGTTTGAAATTCAGGTGCGGGATACCAAACGCGGCGAAGAGGAACTCACCCGGGAAATCCCCAACGTCAGCGAGGAAGCGACGAAGAATCTGGATGAAAATGGCATCATTCGGATCGGGGCCGAGGTCAAAGCCGGGGACATCCTGGTGGGCAAGGTAACCCCCAAAGGCGAGACCGAACCGACACCGGAAGAGAAACTGTTGAAGGCGATCTTCGGCAGTAAAGCGGGAGATGTAAAAGATGCGTCCCTAAAATTGCCTGCCGGTATGCAGGGCATTGTCATTGATGCCAAACTTTTTTCACGGAAGAAGAAAGATCCCCGCACCAAAAAAGAAGACAAAAAGAAGATTGAGCAACTGGAAAAAGAGGCCGAAGAAAAGATCATCGCGATTCAAAAACGGTTGCGGAAGTATCTGTACGACAAATTCAAGGATATACCGACCAAAGGAATCAAGACCAAACTGGACAAATATCTGGTCAAACCGGGTGACAAGATCACGGCCAAGACTTTCGAAAAAGTGGAAATTGATCTCATCGATTACCTGGAAGCCTGGTTTGATGACGACGAAAAGAACGACAAGGTTCGGAAGCTGTTTTCGGAATACAAGGTTTTGTTGCGGGAGATCGAAAACGATTTGCGTACCGAAAAGCACAAGATCATGATCGGCGATGAACTGCCGCCAGGAATTGTTCAGCTGGCAAAGGTATATGTGGCGCAGAAGCGTAAACTGAAGGTGGGCGATAAGATGGCGGGTCGCCACGGAAATAAGGGGGTGGTCGCCAAGATTGTCCCCATCGAGGACATGCCGTTCCTACCCGATGGCACTCCCGTGGATATTGTGTTGAATCCCCTGGGGGTACCCTCACGCATGAATCTGGGGCAGATATTTGAAACGACTTTGGGTTGGGCCGGAAAGGTGCTGAATCGGTATTATGCCACACCGGTGTTCGATGGCGCCACTTATGAAGAAGTGCTGGAAGAGATGCGCCAGGCTGGTTTGCCGTTAACCGGAAAGATGAAAATTTACGATGGTCAGACCGGTGAACCCTTCGATCAGGAAGTAACCATCGGCTATATTTACATGATGAAGCTTTCTCACATGGTAGACGATAAAATTCACGCACGTTCGATCGGTCCCTACTCGCTGATTACTCAACAACCATTGGGCGGTAAGGCGCAATTTGGTGGTCAGCGGTTTGGAGAAATGGAAGTTTGGGCGCTGGAAGCTTACGGAGCGGCTTACACGCTGCAGGAAATTCTGACCTACAAAAGTGATGATGTTCAGGGCCGGACCCGGGTCTACGAGGCGATTGTGAAAGGAGATAATCTACCCGAACCAGGTCGACCAGAGTCATTCAATGTTTTGGTAAAAGAGTTGCAAGGGTTGGGGCTGGATGTTAAGGTGGAGTAAACCCAACAAACCCCTAAATTGTATGTAGATTATTTCCTTAAAAACAAACCAAAATAAAACGTTTAAGGAGATGGTTGACTTGGAAACTTATTTGCAAAAAGGCCAGATTTCAAAGATTTCCATCGGTTTGGCTTCCCCCAGTGCCATATTGGAGAAAAGTTATGGGGAAGTTACCAAGCCCGAGACCATTAATTACCGCTCCTTTAAGCCGGAAAAGGACGGGCTGTTTTGCGAAAAGATTTTCGGTCCGGTCAAGGATTATGAATGTCATTGCGGCAAATACAAACGAATTCGCTACAAAGGCATCATCTGCGACCGCTGTGGAGTGGAGGTAACCACCAAAGCCGTGCGCCGGGAACGGATGGGGCACATCAGTCTGGCCGTGCCCATCGTGCACATCTGGTATTTTCGTTCCACCCCATCCAAAATCGGATATCTGCTCAATATCTCTCCCAAGGATCTGGAAAAAATCATTTACTACGAAGCGTATGTGGTCATTCAGCCGGGTGCGACCGGTTACAGTGTCGGGGATTTGCTGACGGAGGAGGAATACCTGAATGCCGTTGAAGGGCTTTCTCCGGAAGAGAAGAACTTGCCGGAGGATCACCCGGATAAGTTCATTGCCAAAATGGGCGGAGAAGCCATTCGGGACATGTTGCGACGCATCGATGTGGAGAAATTGGCCGATGAATTGCGCACCATTTTAAAGACCGAGCGTTCCCAGCAAAAGAAGCTGGAGGCGCTGAAACGTTTGAAAGTGGTCGAGGCCTTCCGAACCCGGGAAAACGGCGAATATAAAAACAAACCCGAGTGGATGGTGCTGGATGTTATACCCGTGATTCCTCCGGAATTGCGGCCGTTGGTGCCCTTAGAGGGGGGGCGTTTTGCCACCTCCGATCTGAACGATCTGTACCGCCGGGTGATCATTCGAAACAATCGATTGAAAAAATTAATGGACATCAAGGCGCCGGAAGTTATTTTGCGAAACGAAAAGCGCATGCTTCAGGAGGCCGTGGATGCCCTGTTCGACAATACCAAGCGGACCACGGCCGTGCGGAGCGATGGCAACCGACCCCTGAAGTCGCTTTCGGATATGCTGCGCGGTAAACAGGGACGCTTCCGGCTCAACCTGCTGGGAAAACGGGTGGATTATTCCGGCCGTTCGGTGATTGTGGTGGGTCCCAAACTGAAACTTTATGAATGTGGGTTACCCAAGGAAATGGCCGTGGAGTTGTTCAAACCGTTTATCATCCGCAAATTGCAAGACCGTCGGATCGTGAAAACGGTGAAGAGTGCCAAACGGATTGTGGAACGTCGGGATGCCGTGGTGTTCGAGATTCTGGAAGAGATCGTCAAAGATCATCCGGTTCTTTTGAACCGGGCACCGACCCTGCACCGACTGGGGATTCAGGCCTTTCAACCCGTTTTGATCGAAGGGAAGGCTATCGAAATTCATCCCTTGGTTTGCACCGCCTTTAATGCCGACTTTGACGGAGACCAGATGGCCGTCCATGTGCCCCTTAGCTTCGAGGCGCAAATGGAGGCCCGTTTGCTCATGCTGGCCTCGCATAATATCCTCTCGCCGGCCAACGGAAGGCCCCTGGCCACCCCCAGTCAGGATATGGTGTTGGGGAGCTACTACCTGACCAAAGAAAAAAGCGGGGTGAAGGGCGAAGGCAAAATCTTTGCCTCTCCCGAAGAAGTCGTGATCGCCTATAACGATGACAAAGTAGACCTCCACGCCATCATCAAGGTCCGAATCAACGGCGAATTAATCGAAACCACCGTGGGTCGGGTGCTCTTCAATCAGATCATTCCCGATGAGATGGGATTTATCAATGAGTTGATGTCCAAAAAAAACCTGGAGCAACTGGTTTCTAATGTGATGTTAAAAGCGGGTAACCTGCGCACGGTGGAGTTTCTGGATGATTTAAAAGAACTGGGTTTTCGCTATGCCACGCTGGCCGGTACCAGCATTGGACTGGATGACGTGGTGATTCCCAAGAGCAAATACGATATTATTGAAAAGGCGTATGAAGAGGTTCAGCAACTGGAAGAACAGTACCGGATGGGCTTGATTACGGATGGGGAACGCTATAATAAGGTGATCGATATCTGGACGCGGGTCACCGAACAGGTTTCCACGGAACTGTTCAAATTGCTGGAGTCCCATAAGGATGGGTTTAACAGTCTCTACATGATGTCGCACTCAGGTGCCCGGGGCAGCCGGGAACAGATTCGCCAGCTGGCCGGGATGCGTGGCCTGATGGCCAAGCCCCAAAAAACCCTCACCGGGCAGACGGGTGAGATTATCGAAAACCCGATCACGGCGAACTTTTTCGAAGGGCTATCGGTGCAGGAATACTTCATCTCCACCCACGGTGCCCGCAAAGGGTTGGCCGATACGGCCCTGAAAACCGCCGATGCCGGGTATCTGACCCGCCGATTGGTAGACGTGGCCCAGGATGTCATGATTACCGAGTACGATTGTGGCACGATTCTGGGCATCGAAACGTTTCCCATCAAAGAAGGCGAAAAGATCATCGAACCGCTGTCCGATCGGGTGCTGGGGCGGGTGTCGGTGGACGATGTGTATGATCCTCTGACCGGTGAGTTGATCGTGAAAGCCGGGCAGTTGATTGACGAGGATGTTGCCAGAAAGATCGATGAGTCGGTCATCGATTCGATCAAGATCCGCTCGGTATTGACCTGCGAGTCGACCCGAGGGGTCTGTGCCATGTGTTATGGCCGGAATCTGGCCACGGGACGCCTGGTGGATATCGGCGAAGCGGTGGGAGTGATGGCGGCACAGAGTATCGGTGAACCGGGTACCCAGTTGACCCTGCGAACGTTCCACATCGGTGGAACCGCCGGCCGAATCGCCGCCCAGTCCGAGGTGTTTGCCAAAGTGGCCGGTACCATCAAGTATGAAAACATCCGTTACCTGGATACCGAGATCGAGGAAGAGGGCGAGTGGCAGCAGGTGAAAATCAGCCTGGTCCGCAACGGGGTGATTCATATCGCCGACGATACCGGCCGTACGCTGACCCATTACACCGTGCCCTACGGCGCGAAAATTTTGGTCGAAGACGGCCAAAAAGTCAAACGGGGCCACATCCTGTTCGAATGGGATCCTTACTCTTCGGTCATCCTGACGGAAAAAGGGGGGCGAGTACAGTATGTGGATCTGGTGGAAAATGTGACCGTTCGCGAAGAGGTGGATGAACAAACCCTGCAGCGGCAGCGAGTGGTCATCGAGTCCCGAAACAAAAACCTGAGCCCCCATATTTCGATACTGGATGAAGACGGCAATGAAATTGCCAGTTATATTCTGCCGCAAAAGGCGCACATCCTGGTGAACGAGGGTGAAGCGGTGAAGCCCGGACACGTGATCGCCAAAATTCCTCGCGAGATCGGCCGAACCCGAGACATCACCGGTGGGTTGCCCCGGGTGGCCGAATTGTTCGAAGCACGAAAACCCAAAGAGCAGGCCATTGTCAGCGAAATCGACGGCATTGTGCGCTTCGGGCCGATCAAGCGCGGGATTCGAGAAATTACCGTAGAAGGAAAGCTGGAAAAGAAAAAGTACTTGATCCCTTATAGTAAGCACGTGCTGGTGCACAACGGCGATTACGTGAAAGCCGGAGAGATGCTCACGGATGGTTCCATTTCTCCCCAGGACATTCTGCAAATTCTGGGCCCCAATAAGGTGCAGGAATATCTGTTGAACGAGATTCAAGAAGTGTACCGCCTGCAGGGCGTACGCATCAACGACAAACACATCGAAATTATTGTGCGCCAGATGATGCAGCGGGTGAAGGTTGTGGATCCGGGTGACACGCGTTTTCTGGAAGGCGATACGGTCAACAAATTCACCTTTAACGAAGAGAACGAGAAGATTCGTAACAAGGTGATCATAGTCGATCCCGGGGATTCCCGGTTTAAGAAGCGGCAGCTGGTCGAACGGGTAAAATTTGAGTATACCAATCGGCAATTGACCAAGGCGGATAAGAAACCGGCGGAGGCTCGTCCGGCGGAACCGGCCACCGCCGAACCCATTTTGCTGGGCATCACCCAGGCGGCGCTGTCGACCGACAGCTTCATTTCCGCGGCATCGTTTCAGGAGACCACGCGGGTGCTTACCGATGCCGCCGTGGCCGGCAAAGTGGATTACCTGTACGGCTTGAAAGAAAATGTCATTGTGGGGAACCTGATACCGGCCGGCACCGGGCTGAAAAAGTATAAACAACTTCAGGTGGAATACAAAGAAGAAACCGGCAAAGAAGAGGAAGTTCCCGAAGAAGTCCCGGCTAAATAGGCCGGGTTTTCTTATGGCCATAAAAATTTATTTATAATTGATTAAGCTATATCGGTTTCGTAAATTTTAAGGCTCTGTCTTTTTAGGCAAAGGAGGAGAAAGTTGCCAACGATTAACCAGATTATTCGGTTTGGTCGCAAGAAGCTGGAAAAGAAAAACAAGGCGCCCGCATTGAGCGGTTGTCCTCAAAAACGGGGTGTGTGCACCCGTGTATATACCACGACGCCCAAGAAGCCCAATTCGGCGTTGCGCAAGGTGGCACGGGTACGGTTGACCAATGGGGTTGAGGTCACTGCCTATATCCCCGGTGAAGGGCATAACTTGCAGGAGCACTCCATCGTGCTGATCCGGGGCGGCCGCGTGAAGGATCTGCCCGGGGTGCGCTACCATGTCATTCGAGGGACGTTGGATGCCGCCGGGGTGGAAGACCGGAAGAAAGGCCGATCCAAATACGGGACCAAAAGGCCAAAACAATAAAATCCTGGGGTTGATTGTATGAGACGTCGAAGAGCGCCGGAAAGAAAAGTTTTACCTGATCCCAAATATGGCAGCGAACTGGTGAGCAAGTTCATTAACGGCCTGATGCTGAGGGGAAAAAAGAGTAAGGCGGAAAGGATTTTTTACACCGCCATGGATATTATCGCAAAAAAGACCAAGAAGGATCCTTTGGAGGTTTTTCATAAGGCCATGGAAAACGTCATGCCGGTGCTGGAAGTGCGTTCCCGCCGGGTAGGCGGAGCCACCTATCAGGTTCCGGTAGAGGTTCGGGAAAAACGCCGCCGTTCGCTGGCCATCCGCTGGCTGGTGCAATACGCCCGCCAACGCTCCGAAAAGACGATGCCCGAGCGGCTGGCCAATGAATTAATGGCCGCGGCCAAAGGCGAGGGCGCCGCCGTTAAGAAAAAAGAAGATACCCATCGAATGGCGGAGGCCAATAAGGCTTTTGCGCATTTCCGGTGGTGAGATGTATCACGGGTGAATGAAGGATTGATGGATCGATGTCGAAGCGTTTTCCGTTAGAAAAATTGCGCAATATAGGCATTATGGCTCATATCGATGCCGGTAAAACGACCACCACGGAACGGATTTTGTTCTATACCGGTCGGGTGCATCGAATGGGCGAAGTCCATGAGGGATCGGCCACCATGGACTGGATGGAGCAGGAAAAAGAGCGCGGCATTACCATCACTTCCGCCGCCACCACCTGTTTCTGGCGGGATCATCGAATCAATATTATCGATACACCGGGACACGTGGATTTCACCGCGGAGGTAGAACGTTCCTTACGCGTTTTGGATGGTGCGGTTGCCCTGTTTTGCGCCGTTGGCGGGGTCGAACCCCAATCGGAAACCGTGTGGCGCCAGGCGGACAAATACGGGGTGCCTCGAATTGCCTTTGTCAACAAGATGGATCGGGTGGGAGCCGATTTCTACAACGTGGTGGAAATGATGAAGGTGCGGCTGGGGGCCCATCCGGTGCCGGTGCAAATTCCTCTGGGGGCCGGCGAGTTGTTCACCGGATTGGTGGATCTGGTCAAGATGAAAGCGGTGATCTACGACGAAAGTAGTCTGGGCACGCGCTGGTACGAGGAAGAAATCCCCCGCGATCTGATGGAACGGGTGGAAACCTACCGAACCCTTCTGGTGGAGGCCGCCGCAGAGTTTGATGATCACTTGATGGAAAAATATCTGGATGGGGAAGAAATCAGCGAACAAGAGCTCAAGGCCGCCATACGGAAAGGAACATTGCAGAATCATCTGGTCCCGGTGTTGCTGGGTTCGGCGTTTAAGAATAAAGGGATCCAACGGCTCTTGGACGCCGTGATCGATTATCTGCCTTCCCCTCTGGATGTGGCCGCGGTAAAAGGGGTGGATCCGCGTACGGATAAAACGGTGGAGCGTCCCGTGTCCGACGATGCTCCCTTTACCGCCCTGGCGTTCAAAATCATGACCGACCCTTACGTAGGAAAGCTGACCTTCTTTCGGGTGTACAGCGGGTCGGCCAAAGCGGGTTCCTATGTCTACAACACCGCTTCGGGTAAAAAGGAGCGCTTTGGACGGCTCCTGCAAATGCATGCTAACCATCGGGAAGACATCGATGAAGTGTTTACCGGGGACATCGCCGCCGCGGTGGGGCTGAAGTTTACCAAGACCGGCGATACTCTGTGTGATCCCCACAAGCCCATTATTCTGGAATCCATGAAGTTCCCCGAACCGGTGATTTCGGTGGCTATTGAGCCCAAGTCCAAGGCGGATGCCGATAAATTGAGCGAGGCCCTGAGTAAATTGAGTGATGAGGACCCCACCTTCCGGGTATCCAGCGATGAGGAAACGGGCCAGACACTTATTAGTGGAATGGGGGAATTGCATCTGGAAATCATTGTGGATCGGCTGCTGAGGGAATTTAGGGTGGGTGCCCGGGTCGGCCGTCCCCAGGTGGCCTACAAAGAAACCATCACGCGATCCGAAAAGGCCGAGGGCAGATTTGTCCGGCAAACCGGGGGACGGGGACAATATGGTCATGTGTGGATCGAAATGGAACCGAACGAGAAGGGGAAGGGGTTCGAATTCGTCAATAAGATCGTCGGCGGGGTCATCCCCAAGGAGTTTATTCCTTCCGTGAAGCTGGGCATAGAGGATGCCCTTAAAAATGGTGTTTTGGCCGGCTATCCGGTGGTTGATGTGAGGGTGACGCTGTTTGATGGATCCTATCATGAAGTGGATTCCAGCGAAATGGCCTTTCGGGTCGCCGGCTCGATGGCGGCCAAGGAGGCCTTGCGCAAAGCCGGTCCCATCCTGCTGGAACCCATTATGGAAGTGGAAGTGGTGGTTCCGGAAGAGTATATGGGCGATGTCATCGGCGACTTGAACGCCCGCCGCGGCAAGGTTACGGGGATATTGCCGCGCAAGGATGCCCAGGTGGTCGAGGCGCTGGTACCCCTGGCGGAAATGTTCGGGTATGCAACCCGTTTGCGCTCTTTGACTCAAGGGCGTGCCATTTACACGATGCAATTTCATCATTACGATACAGTGCCCCAGGAAATTGCGGATACGATCATCGAGAACATTATAACGAACCAATAAACGGGAGAGGTGGAACGGTGCCTGGTCAGAGTATTCGTATAAAGTTGAAGGCTTATGATCATCATTTGATCGATAAGTCGGCGGAAAAGATCATTACCACGGCCAAGGCGACGGGGGCTTTGATATCGGGTCCGATTCCGTTGCCGACCAAGCGGAGTCTGTTCACCGTGTTGCGTTCACCGCATATTGATAAAAAGTCGCGCGAACAATTTGAAATGAAAGTACACAAACGTCTGATCGACATTCACAATGCAACGAACAAAACCATCGATCAGCTCATGAAGTTAGAATTACCCGCAGGGGTGGACATCGAGATCAAGACGTGAGGATTGGGGATAGAAAACGCTCTGGAGAGAATTATGGGTGGATTGATCGGCAAAAAAATCGGCATGACCCGGATCTTTGATCAGGATGGAAACATCGTGCCGGTAACCGTGATTCAGGCGGGTCCCTGCTATGTCACCCAGGTCAAAACCGTCGATCGGGATGGCTACGAGGCCGTTCAGCTGGGATTCGAGGTAAAGAAGGAAAAAAACACCACCCGGCCATTGTTGGGGCATTTTAAAAAGGCCCATGTGCCACCATTGCGTCGGTTAAAAGAATTTCCTCCCTTCAAGGATCGGGAGTTGAAGGTGGGGGATCAGGTGACGGTGGAAATTTTTCAACCCGGAGAAATCGTTAAGGTGTCGGGCACCAGTAAGGGGCGCGGTTTTGCTGGTGTGGTAAAGCGGCACGGTTTCGGTGGTGGCCCCAAAACGCATGGTCAGTCGGATCGGTTGCGAGCACCGGGTTCGATCGGTCAAAGTTCGTTTCCTTCGAAAGTTTTTAAAGGCATGCGCATGGCCGGGCGCATGGGGAATCGTCGAGTCTCTGTGCTGGGATTGCAGGTGGTTAAAGTCGACCCGGAAAAGAACTTGCTTTTTATCAAAGGGGCCGTTCCCGGGGCCCGGAACCATTATGTGGAAATTTATAAACGGTAATTAACCAGGTAACGGTGAAACAGTAAAAGTTGGGTAAAGCTATGGAGCTGGACGTTTACAAACTGGACGGGAGTAAAAGCGGAGAAAAGGTGACCTTAAATCCCGAGGTGTTTGAAATACCGCCCAATGATCATGTCCTGTACCTTGCGGTAAAGGCGTATCTGGCCAATCGGCGTCAGGGGACCAGTAGTGTCAAGAATCGGGCCGCGGTTTCTGGCGGGGGACGGAAACCGTTTCGCCAGAAGGGCACCGGGCGAGCCCGCCAGGGAACCATCCGTGCGCCCCACATGGTGGGTGGTGGTCGGGCCTTTGGGCCGCATCCGCGGGATTACCGTCAGGATTTACCTAAAAAGGTAAAGCGCTTGGCCCGCAAATCGGCCTTGAGCTATAAGGCCAGGGAAAACAAGATTGTGGTGGTCGAGGATTTCAAGTTCGAGGAACCCAAGACCAAAAAAGTTGTGGAATTGTTGAAGAACCTGAATGTTGAAGATCGGAAAGTGCTGTTTTTAACGGCGGATTATGATCCCAATTTCTATAAATCCGCCCGCAATATTCCCTACAAATCGGTGTTGAAGGCACCTGAATTTTCCACATACGATATTATCAATGCCCAGGTGCTGATCTTTCAAAAAAGCGCGGTGGAACGGGTAAACGAGGTGCTGGCGAAATGAGGGACCCAAGAGATATCATCATCGAACCGGTGTTAACGGAAAAGGCCTTGCGGCTGAAGGACGAGGCCAATCAGTATGTCTTCAAGGTTGCCAGGGATGCGAATAAGATTGAAATCAAGAGGGCTCTGGAAGTCCGTTTTGATGTGAAAGTGAAAAGCGTACGTACCATGATTGTGAAAGGCAAGCCCCGGCAGCGGTTCACCCGATCGGGGCGCGTTCAGGGGTATACCTCCAGCTGGAAAAAGGCGATCGTTACCCTGGAGGAAGGCAGTCAATTCGATTTTCTGGAAAACGTATAGGATAGCACTGGAGAGCCGACATGGGACTGAAGAAATACAAACCCATTACACCGGGACTCCGCTTCCGGATTGATGTGACCCGTGAGGACCTTACCGCGGATGAGCCGGAGCGTTCGTTGGTTTATCGCATTCCTCGAACGGGTGGCAGGAACAATCAGGGGCGTATAACCGCCTGGCAGCGTGGAGGGGGGCACCGGAAGCTTTATCGGAAGATCGATTTCAAACGCAACAAACGCGATATTCCGGCTACCGTGAAGACCATTGAATACGATCCCAATCGCAGTGCCCGAATCGCCCTGCTGGCCTATGCCGATGGCGAAAAGCGATACATCCTGGCCCCCGATGGTCTGAAGGTCGGCGATCGGGTGATGGCCGGAGAAGAGGTGGAAATCAAGGTGGGGAATGCCCTGCCCCTGGCACGGATACCCTTGGGCATGATGGTGCACAACATCGAGCTGTATCCCGGTAAAGGGGGGCAGGTGGCGCGCAGTGCCGGTACGGCCGCCCAGTTGATGGCCAAGGAGGGGGAATGGGCCCTGTTGAAAATGCCCTCCGGGGAAATTCGTAAATTCCGGATGGAGTGTTATGCCACCATCGGTCAGGTCAGTAACGTGGAGCACGTCAATGTTTCGCTGGGCAAGGCGGGGCGGGCCCGCTGGCGCGGCCGGCGACCCAACGTGCGGGGCGTGGCCATGAATCCCATCCATCACCCCATGGGTGGGGGCGAAGGACGTTCTTCGGGGGGGCGGCATCCCTGTTCCCCCTGGGGGAAACTGACGAAAGGATTGAAAACCCGCAAAAAACGGAAACCGTCGGATGCGCTGATTGTGAAACGACGAAAATAAGCCGAGAGGATAGTATGGCACGTTCATTGAAAAAAGGACCGTACATCGACCCCAAGTTGTTCAAGAAAATTCAAAAACTTAACGAGACCGGACAGAAAAGGGTGATTAAAACCTGGGCCCGGCGCAGCACCATTCCGCCGGAATTTGTGGGGCATACCATCGCGGTGCACAACGGGATTAAATTCATCCCGGTGTATATCAGCGAAAATATGGTCGGGCATAAGCTGGGGGAATTTGCTCCCACCCGTACCTATCGGGGGCACGGCGGTAAATTAGCAGAACGAATGTCGAAGGTTCGGTAAGGAAAAGATCGAGGAAACCAATGGAAGCCATTGCCAGAGAACGGTTTGTGCGCATCTCGCCCATTAAAGTGCGGCGGGTCGTCCATTTAATCAAACACAAGAATGTGGAAGAAGCGCTGAACATCTTGCATTTTACACCCAAACGGGCCGCCCGGGTGCTGGAGAAGGCTTTGCGCTCCGCCGTGGCAAATTTTTATGAAAAAGAAGAAGGCGCCAAAGTCGCGGCTCGGGAAATCTTTATTAAAAATGTTTATGTGGATAACGGTCCCATGTTGCGCCGCTTTCGTCCCATGTCCATGGGACGGGTTGGCCGTATCCGTCGACGGACCAGTCACATAACCATCATTCTGGAAAACAAACAGGGTTAATTGAGCGGAGGAGTGCGCTTTGGGTCAAAAGACAAATCCAATAGGTTTTCGGTTAGGATTTATTAAAACCTGGAATTCCCAGTGGTTCAACGAGAAGAATTTTGCCAAAACGCTGAATGAGGATTTGTTCATCCGGCGTTATATCCGGCAGCGGTTTCGCGACGGTGCCGTATCCAAGATCGAAATAGAGCGCACCGCCAAGCGGATCTTGATCGACATCCATACCGCTCGGCCGGGTGTGGTCATTGGGAAAAAAGGCGCCGAGGTGGATAAGCTGAAAGGGGAATTGGGCAAACTGATTGCTAAGGACGTGCAGATTAATATAACCGAAATTAAGCATCCCGAACTCGATGCCTTTTTGGTTGCCCAGAACATTGCCCGGCAGCTGGAGGGCAAAGTCTCCTTTCGCCGGGCCATGAAGCGTGCCATCACCGCGGCCATGCGTCTGGGAGCCGAAGGGATTAAAATCGCCTGTGCCGGACGTTTGGGTGGCGCCGAGATGGCTCGAACCGAAAGCTATAAGGAGGGACGCATTCCCTTGCAAACCCTTCGGGCCGAAATCGATTATGCCACTACCACCGCCATTACCACCTACGGCACCATTGGGGTGAAGGTGTGGATCTACCATGGAGATGTGATCGGGCGTAAATCGTAAGGAGAAATAGATCATGTTGATGCCAAAACGGGTCAAATACCGGAAGCAACATCGGGGACGTATGAAAGGAAAGGCCAATCGGGGTAATACCCTGGCGTTTGGCCGTTACGGACTGAAGGCCCTGGAACCGCATTGGATTACCAGTCGCCAAATCGAAGCGGCCCGTGTGGCCATTACCCGATACATTAAGCGGGGGGGGAAGGTCTGGATCCGGATCTTTCCGGATAAGCCGGTGACCAAAAAGCCGGCCGAAACGCGGATGGGCAAGGGAAAGGGCTCGCCGGAATACTGGGTGGCCGTGGTGAAACCGGGACGCATTCTATTCGAACTGGAGGGCGTATCCCCGGAGATCGCCAAAGAAGCCATGCGGCTGGCTTCCCATAAGTTGCCGATTAAAACCAAATTTGTGATGCGTGAGGAAAGCGGAGAATCGTCGCCATGAAGGTCGAAGAATTGCGAAGCATGCCCATTAAGGAATTACAGGATTTACTGGAAGATTTGAAGGATGAGCTGGCGAACCTGAGGATTCAGAAGGCCATGCATCAAATTGATAATCCCAACCGCATTCGGCAGGTGAAGCGGGACATCGCCCGGGTGAAGACTTTGCTGCGGGAGTACGAGTTGGGAATTTCGAAGCCAAAACTGGAAACCAAAGAGTAGGTGTGAAATGATGATGGAACGAGGTGTTCGTAAAACCCGTGTGGGCGTGGTGGTCAGCAATAAGATGGACAAAACCGTGGTGGTGGCTGTAGAGCGTCTGGTAAAACATCCGCTGTATAAAAAATACATCAAGCGCACCAAGAAGTTTAAAGCCCACGATGAGCGAAATGAATGCCAAGTGGGTGATAAGGTGAAAATCATGGAAGCACGACCTTTGAGCAAGACGAAACGTTGGCGGGTGGTGGAAATTTTGGAAAAAGTTAAGTAAAACGAGTTGGGGTGGTATCATGATTCAGGAATATACACGGCTAAATGTGGCGGATAACTCGGGTGCCAAGAAAGTCATGTGCATCCGGGTGCTGGGTGGGACCGGAAAGCGGTATGGTACCGTGGGTGATATCATCGTTGTGTCTGTCAAGAGCGCCATTCCCAATGCTCCCATCAAAAAGGGTGAGGTTTCCCGCGCCGTGATCGTTCGGACCAAGAAGGAAATTCGCCGAGAAGACGGCTCCTACATCCGTTTCGATGAAAATGCGGCGGTGTTGCTGGACAATCAGGGAGAACCTCGGGGTACCCGCATTTTTGGGCCCGTGGCTCGGGAATTGCGGGAAAAGGATTTTATGAAAATCATTTCTTTGGCACCGGAAGTTCTTTGAGAGGAAGGAAAAGATGAGGAAAGTGGTGAAAAACGATTTGGTCATGGTCATCAGTGGAAACTATCGGGGCAAAACCGGAAAAATCCTCAAAGTTTTCCCCAAAACGAATCGGGTGGTGGTCGAAGGGGTGAATTTGATCAAACGGCATACCCGCCCCACTCAAAAGCTGCCCCAGGGTGGGATCATCGAGAAAGAAGCCCCCATCCATATTTCCAATGTCAAAGTCATATGTCCGAAGTGTAATCGACCGACGCGCGTGGGATTCCGTTTCTTGGACGATGGTTCCAAGGTGCGCTACTGTAAACACAAAGATTGTGGCGAGATGATCTAAATATGGGGAACGGTGAGTAATGGAGAAATATATTCCACGATTCCAGAAAAAATATCGTGAAGAAATTATTCCTGCCTTGATGAAACGTTTTGGTTATAAGAACGTGATGGAGGTTCCCAGACTGGAAAAGATTGTTTTGAACATGGGCGTGGGCGAGGCGGTCCAGGATCCCAAAGAGCTGGATCGGGCGATGGGCGACCTGGCAACGATTACGGGTCAGAAACCGGCATATACGATGGCCAAAAGGTCCATCTCGAACTTTAAGTTACGCAAGGGGATGAAGATCGGCTGCCGGGTGACCCTACGAGGAGCACGCATGTACGAATTCCTGGATCGTTTCATTAACCTGGCTGTTCCCCGGATTCGCGACTTTCGTGGTTTATCCGACCGATCTTTTGACGGACGGGGCAATTATTCGGTGGGAGTTCGGGAACAAATCATCTTCCCCGAAATTAATGTGGATAAAATCGATAAGATTCGCGGCCTGGACATCACGTTTGTGACCACGGCAGAAAATGACGAAGAAGCATACGAACTGTTAAAAGCATTTGGAATGCCGTTTAAAAAATAAAAAGGAGACCTGTTTTGGCCAAAAAAGCGTTAATTGCAAAGGCGAAAAGACCGCAAAAGTTTAAGGTGCGGGAGTACCATCGCTGCGAACGGTGCGGACGGCCCAGGGCTTACTACCGCAAGTTCGGCCTGTGCCGGATTTGTTTCCGAGAACTGGCCAATAAGGGCGAAATTCCTGGCGTAACCAAGGCAAGCTGGTAAAAATCGGGAGATATAGAGTATGTCGATTTCTGATCCTATTGCTGATTTCTTGACCCGTATTCGCAATGCCTTGATGGCAAGGCACCGAATGGTGGATATACCCGCTTCGAACATGAAGAAAACACTGGCCCAGATCCTTTACGAACAGGGCTTTATTCGCAACTACATTATTATCGATGATGGCAAACAGGGAATCATTCGCCTCTTTCTAAAATACGATCGCAACGGCCGTCCGGTCATTCACGAGTTGAAGCGCATCAGTAAACCGGGGCGCCGGGTGTATGTGCCCCTGGAACGATTGCCCCGGGTAAAAAACAATATGGGCATTGCCATCATCAGCACCTCGAAAGGGGTAATGACCGAGCGACAGGCCCAAAAAGAGAGGGTGGGTGGAGAAGTTCTCTGCTACATCTGGTGATTAAAACAGAGAGGGGTTTGAACGTGTCTCGAATTGGAAGATTGCCGATCGAAGTTCCCGAAAATGTGGAAGTGACCATTGAGAAGAATCGGGTGGTGGTGAAAGGCCCCCGGGGCGAGCTTCAGCAGACCATTCATCCTGAACTGATTGTGGAGATGCAGGAGCGGACTATCACCGTCAAAAGGCCTTCGGACGATAAACAGTGGCGTGCCCTTCATGGTTTAACCCGTACCTTGATTAACAATATGATTGTGGGGGTAACCAAAGGGTATACCAAAAAGTTGCTGATCGAAGGCGTGGGTTACCGTGCCGAGAAGAAGGGCAAGGGGATTCAACTGGTGCTGGGCTATTCGCACCCGATTTATTTTGTACCTCCGACAACCGTTCAGGTGGATGTGCCGGCTCCCACGCAAATTACGGTTTCGGGTATCGACAAGGTGCTGGTTGGACAAGTGGCGGCCAAAATTCGTTCTTTTCGGCCACCGGAACCGTACAAAGGTAAGGGCATTCGTTACGAAGGGGAAATGATCCGACGCAAGGCAGGAAAGGCAGGAGCTAAATAAACGGCGAAGGAGTGAGAGGCATCATGAAGCGATGGGAAAGAAGAAAACGACGGAAAAAGAAGATCATGGGAACACCGGAACGCCCCCGATTGGTGGTGTATCGGAGCCTGAAGTATATTTATGGTCAGATAGTGGATGATACCCGACAGAAAACCTTGTTGGGGGCGTCGAATTTGAGCAAGGAGATTCGCGATAAGGTGAAAGAGGCCAAAACGAGGGTCGAGGCCAGCCGGATTGTCGGCCGCTACATCGCCCAAAAAGCGCGGGAAAAAAATATCAAAAAAATTGTTTTTGACCGCAACGGATATAAATACCATGGTCGGGTGAAAGCCCTGGCCGAAGGTGCCCGAGAAGGTGGATTGGAATTCTAAAAAATCGAGAGAGGCTATGGTGAACCAGAGAATTAATCCCTTGGAGTTGGACTTAAAAGAGAAGGTCGTCTACATCAACCGGGTGGCCAAGGTGGTCAAAGGTGGGCGGCGGTTTAGCTTCAGCGCCATTGTTGTGGTTGGAGACGGCAATGGGCATGTGGGGGTGGGATTGGGAAAAGCCCGCGAGGTGATCAATGCGATTGCCAAGGCAACCGAAAAGGCGAAAAAGAATATCATTAAAATCAGCATCACCAACGGCACGATTCCTTACGATGTGTACGGAAAATATGGTGCCGGCAAGGTGATCTTAAAACCGGCGTCCCCGGGTACAGGGGTCATTGCCGGCGGCCCGGTGCGGGCCATTTGCGAGGCCGTTGGGATTAAAGACATTTTGACCAAAATTCTGGGGTCTTCCAATCCCCATAATATTGTGAAGGCGACGTTGGTTGCGTTACAAAAACTGGAAGATCCCATGTCCATTGCCCGCAACCGGGGTAAATCGTTAAAAGAATTGTTCCGAGGGTATTGAATAGCAGAGAGAAAAAGGCCATGGCGAAGAAAAAACCAACACCGAAATTGCTGAAAATCACCCAGGTGCGGAGTAAAATCGGTCAAAAGCCGAAGGCCCGACGCACAATAGAGGCGCTGGGATTAAAGCGCTTGCATCATACGGTCATTCATAAAGATACGCCTCAAATCCGAGGGATGATTAATCGGGTCCAACACTTGGTCAGGGTGGAAGAGATAGAGGCACAATGAACAAGAGATGGGGAAATAAGATGGATGTCAGCACATTAAAGAAAGCTCCTGGATCGACCCGGAAGAATAAACGGATTGGCCGCGGTGAGGGATCTGGATATGGCTGCACCGCCGGGCGGGGCACCAAAGGGCAACGGTCGCGTTCCGGCTCCAAGCGCAGGGCCTGGTTCGAGGGGGGACAGATGCCCATTCAGCGCCGGTTGCCTAAATTCGGATTCCACCATTATGGAAGAGTGGAGTATCAGGTGGTCAACGTGGGCGATCTGGAGCGGGTTGGCGAATCGGAAGTAACCCCCGAGGTGTTGCGCCGTGCGGGGTTGATCAAGAAGCGGTCTCAACCGGTGAAACTGTTGGGCGATGGGGAGGTGCAGAAAGCGCTTCAGGTGAAAGTGCATGCCATCAGTCGATCGGCACGCGAAAAAATCGAAAAAGCTGGAGGCTCGGTTACGCTACTATGATTGAGACGTTTCGCAATATTTTTAAAATTCATGATCTCCGAAAACGTGTCCTGTTTACCGTCTTTATCCTGGCGCTGGAGCGCGTGGGGACTCACATCGTCACTCCCGGGATCAACACCGAGATTCTGGCCCAGGCCATGCAACAACTGTCGGGTACCTTGTTCGGCCTCTATGACCTGTTTGCAGGGGGTGCCTTTAGCAAGGCGGCTATTTTTGGGCTGGGCATCATGCCCTACATCAGCGCCTCTATTATTTTACAATTGCTGGGTGCGGTCATCCCCTATTTTCAACGCTTGCAAAAGGAAGGGGAGGAGGGTCGTAAGAAGATTATCCAATACACCCGGTATGGAACGCTGTTGATTTCGGCCATGCAGGCTTTTGGTGTGGCCATATTCCTGGAAAGCTTAAAGGATGCCGCCGGAAATCCCGCCGTTTCCAATCCCGGTATGGGATTCCGTCTGCTGACCATGACGGCGATGGCTACGGGGACCATGCTGATCATGTGGATGGGCGAATTGATAGACGACCGCGGCATTGGCAACGGTATCTCCCTGATCATTTTTATCGGGATTATCGCCCGCTTCCCCAGTGCCCTTCTGGAAGAATGGATCCAATTGAGCAGTGGTAACCGAACCATCCTGGAAGAGCTCTTCCTCATTGTGCTGGCGTTTGCTATCGTCGCCGGCGTTGTGGTGTTAACTCAAGCAACCCGGAAGATTCCTGTACAATATGCCAAACGGGTTGTGGGCCGCAAGGTGTATGGTGGGGTTAACACCCATTTCCCACTGCGGGTGAATACTGCGGGGGTGATGCCGATCATCTTTGCTCAAGCCATTATGTTTATTCCCAATACCTTTTTTCAGCTCTTTCCGGAAAGTGATTTCGTAGCCAATTTAAGCACCTATTTTGCGATTGATTCCGGATTCTATTGGTTCGTTTATGGATTGTTGATTGTCTTTTTTACTTATTTTTACACTGCCATTGCGTTAAATCCTGTCGACGTAGCGGATAATTTAAAAAAACAGGGGGGATTTATTCCGGGTGTCCGTCCGGGAAAAAAGACCGCGGAATATTTAGACATGATCCTGACGCGCATCACGCTGCCGGGTTCGATTGCACTGGCGATTATTGCCATTATCCCTTATTTTCTGGTAAAGTTCTTTAATGTGTCGTATAATTATGCCTCATTTTTTGGAGGCACCGGACTGTTGATTATTGTGGGTGTGGCCCTGGATACCATTCGGCAGATTGAATCGCACTTGTACATGCGGCATTACGACGGTTTTATGCGAGGCGGGCGAATACGTGGTCGTCGCTAAGGCTAATGATCAGTATTAAGAACGAAAAAGCCCTGGAACTGATGCGTATCAGTTCCAGGATCGTTGCGGAGACCTTCGAGTACGTCGGATCTTTGATACGTCCTGGAATCAGCACCGGTTATCTGGATGAATGCATTGAAGCGTTTATTACTCAACAAGGTGCCAGACCAGCGTTTAAGGGGTTGTATGGGTTTCCGGCCAGCGCCTGTATTTCTGTTGATGAAGAAGTCGTCCATGGAATTCCTTCAAAGAGGCGCATATTGGAAGAGGGTATGATTGTGGGTATCGACATTGGAGTGGAGTATCAAGGGTTTTTTGGGGATGCGGCCTATACGTTTGCCGTTGGATGTGTGAGCGCCGAGAAGGAGCGCTTAATGCGGGTAACCTGGGAGGCGCTGTACCGGGGCATTGAAAAGGCCGTGGTGGGCAATCGGGTGCAGGATATTTCGGCCGCCATCCAGCATCATGCGGAATCCCAGGGGTTTTCCGTGGTGCGGGAGCTGGTGGGCCACGGCATTGGACGGCAGTTGCACGAAGACCCCCAGGTACCCAATTATGGAACTCCCGGCAAGGGTCCAAAGTTAAGAGAACGAATGACGCTGGCCATCGAACCCATGATCAATATGGGCAAGGCGGAAGTGGAAACGCTGTCCGACGGATGGACCGTGGTGACCCGGGACCGAAAACCCAGTGCCCATTACGAACATACGGTGGTGGTATGGAATGGAGAACCGGAAATTTTAACCCAACATTCATTAAGACCTTGAGGTCGAACAGTGGCAAAAGAGCAACCTATAACGGTAGACGGCATCATTAAAGAAACATTGCCGAATGCGATGTTTCGAGTGGAACTGGAGAGTGGGCATGAGGTGTTGGCTCACGTTTCCGGGAAGATGAGAATGCATTTTATCAAGATTTTGCCCGGGGATAAGGTAAAGGTCGAACTCTCCCCCTATGATTTGACTCGTGGCCGCATTATTTATCGGTATAAGTGATCGGCGGAAAACCCAGAGAGGATGACATGAAAGTACAGGCGTCAGTGAAAAAACGGTGTGAGCATTGTCGAATCATCCGGCGCAAGGGTGTCGTTCGGGTGATTTGTAAACGTAATCCGCGCCATAAGCAACGGCAAGGTTAAAAACAGCAGGAGGTAGAATTGGCACGCATTGTTGGTGTAGACTTACCTAAAAATAAACCGGTGGGCATTGCCCTGACATATATTTTCGGTATCGGTCGTACCTCTGCTTTGAAGATTTGTGCAGCTACCGCTGTGGACCCCCAAAAACGGGTGTATCAGCTGACCGAAGATGAGATCCGGCGCATCCGGGAGAACATCCAGCAAAATTATAAAGTGGAAGGGGCGCTGAAGGCCGAAATTAATATGAATATCAAACGGTTGATCGACATCAATTGCTATCGGGGGTTGCGCCACCGGATGGGATTGCCGGTACGGGGGCAACGTACCCGGACCAATGCCCGTACCCGAAAGGGGCGCCGTCGGGCGATTGGTGGAAAACGGAAAAAGTAGTATTGGAATAGTAAGGAGGGTAAACCTTGGCAAAAAGAGGTCGTGCAACACGGAAGAAGAAGGAAAAAGTCGATGCCCATGGGGTGGCCCATATCAAATCGACCTTTAACAACACCATCGTAACCATTACCGATTTGCAGGGCAACGTTATTTCCTGGGCCAGTGCCGGCAAGGTAGGGTTTAAAGGTTCGCGGAAAAGCACACCCTTTGCGGCTCAGTTGGCTGCGGAAACGGCGGCCAAAGAAGCCATGGACCTGGGATTACGAAAGGTGGATATCGAAGTCAAAGGTCCGGGTGCGGGAAGGGAGGCCGCCATTCGTTCCCTGCAGGCTGCAGGATTGGAAATCCTGTCCATTAAGGATGTAACACCCATTCCCCACAATGGGTGCCGTCCTCCTAAGAAACGTCGCGTGTAAAATGAAAACTAATGGAGAAAGAGGTTAATGGCACGTTATACAGGACCCGTTTGTAAACTCTGCCGACGAGAAGGCCAGAAGTTGTTTTTGAAAGGAGCCCGCTGCGTCTCGGCGAAATGCGCTTTCGAGAAACGGTCCTATCCCCCTGGTCAACACGGCTTATCCAAGCGCAGCAAACTGTCCGAATACGGCATCCAGCTGCGGGAAAAACAGAAGGTGAAGCGCATTTACGGGGTGCTGGAAAAACAATTTAAAAATTACTACGAAAAAGCGGCCCGCCAGAAGGGGGTTACCGGCGAAAATCTGCTCAAGATTCTGGAAAGCCGCCTGGACAATGTGGTGTATCGTCTGGGCTTTGCGCCCTCTCGTAAAGCGGCCAGACAGCTGGTGTTGCACAAACACTTCATGGTAAACGGACGGGTGGTGAATATTCCCTCTTTTCTGCTGCGACCGGGCGATGTGGTCTCGGTGCGGGAAAAGAGCAAGAAGCTGGGCCTTATCCATGAATCGTTGCGTCGGATCAAGGATGAAAACCTGGTACCCTGGCTCCGCCTGGACAAAGCCCGGTTGCAGGGAGAATTTATGGATGTGCCCAATCGGCAGGATATCCCGATCGAAGTTCAGGAAAGTTTGATTGTGGAGCTGTATTCCAAATAAAAAAACCCTGTAAATAATTTTAAACCAACAAAACGACGTTTGGAGAAGTATGAACACGATAAACATGTTAATGCCAGAAAAAGTTGAGCTGGATGAGGCGTCTTACTCAACCACGTTTGGACGGTTTATCGTCCAGCCACTGGAACGAGGTTACGGGGTTACCCTGGGTAATTTGTTTCGGCGGGTGTTGTTATCCTCCATTCAGGGAGCCGCCATTACCGCTATCCGGGTGGATGGAGTATACCATGAATTTTCCACCATCCAAGGTGTGAAAGAAGACCTCACCGAAATTATACTGAATTTAAAAGAGGTGCGGATTAAGCTGCTGAACAAGCGCCCGGATAAGGTTACCCTGCGTTTAAAAGGGCCGGGCGAATTTACAGCCGGCGATTTAGAAAAATATACCACCGACTTCGAGGTATTAAACCCGGAGCTCCATATTGCGACCCTCAACGAAGAGGCCGACTTCGAAATGGAGATTCGTGTGGGTAAGGGGCGTGGCTATGTGCCTGCGGAGGAGAACAAACCGCTGGAGGCCTCCATCGGTCTGATACCCATCGATGCGATTTTTTCGCCCATCAAGAAGGTGCGTTTTAATGTGGAAAATGTCCGGGTGGGCCAGCGGACGGATTACGAAAAACTGGTGCTGGAAATTGAAACCGACGGCGGCATTACCCCCGACGATGCCCTGACGTATGCGGGAAAGATCATTAAAGACCATGTCCAGTTGTTTATTAACTTTGATATTGAACCCGAGGAAGAAGAAGCTCAGGAAATTGACGAGGAAGTCCTCCGGATCAAGAAATTGCTGAAGATGAGTGTGGACGAATTGGAGCTGTCTGTGCGTTCGCATAATTGCCTGAAAAATGCCAACATTAAGACCATCGGGGACCTGGTACGATTGGATGAAGCTGAGTTGTTAAAATTTCGCAATTTCGGGCGAAAATCCTTGCAGGAGATTCAGGAGATTTTAGAAAAGAAAGGTCTCCATTTTGGAATGGATGTGGATAAATATCTGAAGGGTGAAGATTAATAAGCAGAACGGAGTGATCCATGCGGCATCGAAAAAAAGTAAAGAAGC
>WFTQ01000066.1 GCA_015485355.1 bacterium
GCGGGATATCGATCGGGAGTTCACCCGCTAACCGGAAACCGGAGAGATGCGGGCACCCTATCCGGAGGCCTCCCGGCCTCCGGATAATCGTTCAAAGTGTGGTCAGCACCTTTTCGATGCGAGGGAGAGCCCAATCAATTTCTTCCCGGGTAATCACCAAGGGCGGGGCGAAGCGGATGACGTGCTCATGGGTTTCTTTGGAGAGGACGCCCTCGGCAGCCAGCGCTTCGCAAAATCGGCGAGCTCCGCCGGCTTCTTTTTTCAGTTCCACCCCAATCAATAGACCTTTGCCGCGGACTTCTTTCACATGGGAACTTGGAATATTCCGAAGCCGGTTTAAAAAATACGCTCCCATTTCCGCGGCCCGGGAAGGCAAATCTTCCTCCACCAGAACATCCAGGGCGGCCCTGCCGATGGCGGCGGCCAGCGGATTCCCGCCGAAGGTACTGCCATGATCCCCGGGCTTGAATACCCCCATCAGCTCCTCCGTTGCCAGAAACGCGGACACCGGATAAAACCCGCCGGAAAGGGCTTTCCCCACAATCAAACCATCTGGATGTACATCCTCATAATGGTGAGCAAACATTTTTCCCGTACGTCCTAAACCCGTCTGGATCTCATCCACCACCAAAAGAATGTGGTTCTCACGACACACCTTTTCGGCTTCCTTCAAATACCCTTCCGGGGGAATAATGATCCCCCCCTCGCCCTGGATGGGCTCGACCAGAAAGGCCGCCGTATTGGGTTGAACGGCCCTTTTCAGGGCGTCGATGTCGCCAAAAGGTATGATTTTAAATCCGGGGGTCAGCGGACCAAAGCCTTTTCGATACTGATCTTCGGTGGAAAAGCTGATAATGGTGATGGTTCGACCATGAAAATTATTGGCACAAACGATGATCTCCGCCTGGTCGGCGGGAATGCCCTTTACGGTATAGGCCCATTTCCGGATGGCTTTCAATGCGGTTTCCACGGCCTCGGCTCCGGAATTCATGGGCAGCACCTTGGGCAATCCCGAAAGACCGGCCAGTTTTTCGTAAAAGCGTCCCAATTGATCGTTGCGGAACGCCCGCGAGGTCAACGTTAAACGTTGCACCTGCCCGGCAATCACCTCGGCAATTCGGGGATGGCAATGCCCCTGGTTCACCGCCGAATAGGCGCTTAAACAATCCAGGTATTTTCTGCCTTCCACATCCCAGACCCACACGCCTTCTCCACGGGTAAGTACCACATCCAGCGGATGATAATTATTGGCTCCAAAACGGTTTTCCAGTTCAATGTAATCCTGTGCCTTCATTCATCCTCCTCATCCTATGTTCCTCGTTATCCCGGTCGCATGGCGGGGAGGAGCCGATGCCTCTCCCCGCTTGTGCCTTGCTACCACCGCAGATGCTACAGTTTTATTTGAGCCACCGTATTTTTCACGCCTTCTGCCGATTGGTGTAAGGCTTCTTTTTCTTCCTCGGTCAATTGCAATTCGAAGATTTGCTCCACACCCTTCTGTCCCAGTTTGATGGGAACCCCCAGGTAAATGTCCTCAAAGCCGTATTCGCCCCGTAAATAGGCTGCACAGGGCAGAATGCGCTTTTTATCCCGAACGATGGCCTCCACCATCTCGGCCACCGCCGCGGACGGCGCATAGTAGGCACTACCGGTCTTTAAGTAATTTACGATTTCCGCACCTCCCTTTCGGGTGCGTTCCACGATAGCATCGATACGCTCCCGGGGAAGCAGTTCCGTAAGAGGAATACCGCCCACCATCGTGTAGCGGGGCAGCGGCACCATGGCATCGCCGTGTCCCCCCAGAACCAGCGCCTGAATGTCCCGGGTGGAAACGTTCAACTCCATGGCAATGAAGGAACGGTAGCGAGCGGTATCCAGAATGCCGGCCATGCCCATCACCCGGTGCGGTTCAAATCCGGAAACCTTTAACGCCGTCCAGGCCATGGCATCCAACGGATTGGAAACCACGATGATGATGGAATTGGGGGAAAACCGGGCGGCCTGCTCCGTGACGCTCTTTACAATTTCTACGTTTTTGGCCAACAGGTCTTCCCGGGACATCCCCGGCTTCCGGGGCAAGCCGGCCGTAATCACAACAATGTCCGAATCCTGGGTGTCTCGATAGTCGTTGGTGCCCCTCACAAAACAATCACTACCAGAAATAGGGGCCGACTCCCACATGTCCAGCCCCTTACCTTGAGGTAATCCTTCTACGATATCAATGAGTATCAATTCGTTGGCCAGTTCTTGATCCACAATCCGCTGCGCCAGTGTAGCACCGACATGTCCGGCTCCTACAACGGTAATTTTCATGGTCACCTCCTGAATTTTTTGTTTAAAATTACCAAGGTAAACCGTCCTATTCAATTAGAATTTAAATTCCAACCGTGGCGGGCATGAGGGTCCCGTTGGGTTTGCTCGGAGGAAGCGGGGCCGCTCCGGTAAGGGAAAGGCCCATGCCACTGCGGAACGAGAAGGTGATTCGTCCGGCAGGGATTCCGGTAAAAGGTTCTTATTTTAATCCGGACGCCGTCCCCGATAACAGGACGACATCCGGAATGGGTTGACAGACTCAGCGGATCGGGTAAAGGGATCACTTCAACAACAACATCTTGCGGGTCAAGGAACGGCTGCCGGCGGTTAATTGGTAAAGATATAGGCCCGAACTCACCCTGCGGCCGGATTGATCCCGGCCGTCCCATTGAAAGGAATGTCGCCCCGCAGGCAAACGTCCCCTCCAGATTTCCCGAACCAACTGGCCGCGCGGATTATAAATCTGCAGCCGTACCCAGTCACTCCGGGGTAAACGGAAAGAAATAATGGTGGTGGGATTGAAAGGATTAGGATAGTTGGGATACAATTCGTATCCGAGGGCGGTTTGATTTGGTTGCGCTTCGGGTGCCATACCCGTGAGGGGGTCCAGCTTTCCTCTCAAGACCACTCCCCCGTCACCGACGGCCCAACCATGGTTTTTGTCCAGAAAAAATATATCATTCAAGGCAATGGCGGTTTTCGATTGATCCTTGCTCCAGGTCGCTCCGCCGTCCAGGGTTTCGAGCACGGTTCCCTGTATACCAACCGCCCAGCCGGTAGAGCGATCTAAAAAATGGATGCCATACAAAGTGTTACTCTGATTGGTATTTTGTTCCGTCCAGCTTTGCCCACCATCGTTGGTGTAAAACACATTGCCGTTACCGCAGGCCGCCCAGCCGGTCAAGGAATCCACAAAGGTCACATCGTAAAACGAGAGATAGGATTTCCTCATGCCCGACCAACTGACGCCTCCGTCCATGGTTTGGGAGACCCATCCATCGCCGCAAATCACCACGCGAAGGGAATCGAAGGTATACAATCCATACCAGTTTCCTGATTCGGTGGCCGAAAAAGTTATGCGTTGCCAGGTCTGCCCCCCGTCTGTGGTTCGCAACAGGGTGTAGTCTTCCCCCACTGCCCAACCGACCTGGTCATCCACAAAATCCACGTCCATCAAGTTTTTGGTGGTTCCACTGGCCTGCGGCAACCAAGTGACCCCTCCGTTCCGGGTGTGATAAACGGCTCCATTCAAGCCCACCGCCCAGCCCAGGGTATCGACAAAGTCCACGGCCCGGGGCATATTGTTGTTTTCCTGCATCTGAAGCACCCAATTTTGCCCCCTGGACGTGGTGCGGAATATTTTGCCGGTACGGGTGACAATCCACACGGTTTGACTGTCTTTGACGGCCAGATCGATGATATCCTCCGTGGTAAAGGCGGTGCTTAGCTTTTGCCAACTCAATCCGCCGTCCGAGGTTTTATAAATTTCGCCGCCGTAACCCACCACCATCCCCACGTTCGCATTGGCAAAATGGAGGGAATACAGGAAACTGTTCTCGGCCCCGGGAATTTTTTTCACCGTCCAACTCTTCCCCCCATCCACCGTCTTGGCGAAAATCCCCCCGTTGCCGATGAGGTATCCGGTACTGGCGGTGGGAAAGTGGACCTCATGGATGTACCGATATTCCAGCAGCGAATCCGCCAAATCCGGAATCGGGGCCCAGTAAAACCCACCATCCGTGCTATGAAGAACCTGTCCATCGGGACCGGCGATCCATCCCAGACTATCCTGGTTAAAAAATACCGACTTGTAGGCATCACCAAACCCGGAACTGCCCCCGGAAATGACTTGCCAGTTTTGCCCCCCGTTTTCGGTACGGAAAATCGATTCATCGCCTCCCACGGCAATACCCACATCGGGGTTGATGAAAAAGACATCATGAAGCGATAAAGAGTACGTCGATACGGCGAAATACAGATCCCAGTTGTCTCCGCCATCCGTCGTTCGTAAAACGGAGTTATTCGAACCGACTATCCATCCGTTATCGGCATCCAGAAAAAATATTCCCAAATAGCTTTCAGTCGATGCCATCAACGTTTCCCAGGTTTCTCCGCCGTCCTTGGTTCGTAAGATCAAGTAATCGCCGGCAATAAAACCCAATTGTTGATTCACGAATTCCACATCGAATAAAAATTCGGTGGCATTGATGGGAATGGGATACCAGGTTAAACCGCCATCGATGGTTTTCATAATCCCCCCATTGGAACCGACTGCAACAGCGGTGTTTTCGTCGATCATGTACACGTTAAGAATGACTTCGAGGGAACCGGGATTCAGTTTTTCCCAGTTCGCTGCGTGAACAGCGATCCAGAACATCCCCAGTATTCCAAGCATACCGATTACCAATCGCATACATTCCTCCTTTGTACTTATTTTCATGAAAAGGAATTTTCAGGGAGCAGGCGTTTCATGGTATTTGCTTAATTCGAAAATTCTCGAAATTTTTCCCCTCGCCGGCGGCCTATATTATCGAAACAGGCGGAGTATTTCTTTAAATGAGAAAGCAAAGCCGTAACGGTCTAAGGGTTCTGATAACCGGTTTGATCGTCCTTCCCGATGAAAAAGGGTTGCTTTTAATCGGAACAATGCCCTAACCGGGATTTTTCTTACCAGAGGAGAACTATCTTCCGGGAAAGCAAAACGATGATACAGAGAAGGGACAGAAATTCTATCAAACGCTAATCTGGGAGGCGGTTATGAAACGATTTGAGAGAATCTTTTTTCTGGGGGTTGCACGGTTTTATTCTGGGTGAGTTGCTCCCGGGATACCCACGGCCCGGAAACCTCGGGAACATCCGTGCTTTATGTAACCGACAACCCGGGAAAATATGAACGAGTGGACATCACCTTTTCTTTGCCTGACAGCGATGGATCGTTTATGCCGGCATACTTGCCGGAAGGAATATATCGGGTGACCGTTGAGGATACCCTGTATCGGCGTTTTGAAAAGGTTAGTATCCAGGTAACCAGGGAACGAACATTGATTTAGGGAACATTATCTTGAAGAGATGAGGGATTGTTCCGGCGGGCAGAGCGTATGCACCGTTGATCGGGTTAAAGGATCGGTAGCGACGTATCCGATCCATGTTTCCATCATTACCTTTTCCATCCGCAAGAGGATACCCCGGAGAGCCGTCCGGCAGGGTCACACCCATCCGCAGGCGCGCAGACGGGCAATGACGGAGCGTCAGCCCTGGCCTGCCCGTAGGGCGAGGCACAGGGACGTGCCGAGTGAATCCCCTCTGAAAAACGGGGCAGCTTCAACACCAGGTGCATCAGGGTCGCACCAATCTGCAGGATAGCAGATTGGCACAGGCGAGCCCGCTGCAAGCGGGCTCGCC
>WFTQ01000067.1 GCA_015485355.1 bacterium
GTCAGATGTGTATAAGAGACAGTTAGAAGCGTTTTTTAAGTTCTTTATATAACGTAGCACTGAAAATTCAAACCTTTTTATACATTTAATTTCTTTCGATCAAATCGTTGGAGGTTATGACCATGCAATACCGGCCTAATGCCAGGGGCAGGATGCTGCATCTATTCGGTTTGCTTATATTGGGGATGGTTATTTCTGGATCGGCGAACACAGGAACCCAACAGGGTGTGGAGATCGGCATCGAGGAGCACCTGGGGGATTACGTTCCTTTGGATTTACAGTTTGTGGATGAAGAGGGCGATACCGTGGTGCTGGGCGAGTTGATGGAACTGCCCACGGTATTGAATCTGGTCTATTACAGCTGTCCCGGTTTATGCAGTCCGTTGCTGGATGGTGTGGTAGAGGTTTTGGATAAGCTGGATTTGCAGCCGGGACAGGATTATCAAGTGCTTACCGTGAGTTTTAATCCGCGGGAGAGTGCCGCGCTGGCCCGCGAGAAAAAGCGGAATTACTTTGCGGCATTTCGACAAAGGCCGGATTACCCGCCGGGTGCCTGGCGCTGGTTGGTGGGCGATAGCCTGAATATCGCTCGGTTAACCCAGGCCGTGGGGTTTCGGTATCAAAAATCCGGTGAGGGTTACCTGCATTCGGCGGCCGTCATGGTGCTGGGAAGCGATGGAAAAATCTCTCGTTATCTCTACGGCATCACCTTTCTGCCGTTTGATTTGAAAATGGCGATTATCGAGGCCTCGGAAGGGCGGGTGGGGCCTACCATCTCCAGGTTGTTGCAATTATGCTTCAATTACGATCCCGAGGGGCGACGTTATGTGTTTAACTTCCTGCGGGTGGCGGGCGTGCTGATTCTCCTGTTCGCTTTCCTCTTCGTGGTCTCAATATCCCTGAAAAAGAAATTGGGTTCGTAAAAAACAAAGGGGACATGTATGGCAAGTCATGCAATCACAGAGGTGCAACATCTCGAGGAAAATTATCTTCAGGTCAAGAGCCGCTGGCGGGGTATCTTCGCCTGGATTTTCAGCACCGATCATAAGCGCATCGGCATTCTATATCTGGTCAGCAGCCTCACCTTTTTTGTGGTAGCGGCTACCATCGGCATTTTTATGCGTCTGGAACAATTGACCATGGGCGAAACGCTCATGAGCGCCGATGTGTATAACCGGCTGTTTACCCTCCACGGTGTGATCATGATCTTTCTGTTGATTATTCCCGGGATTCCGGCCACTTTTGGCAATTTCTTCCTGCCCATTCAAATCGGGGCCAAAGATGTGGCTTTTCCCCGGTTGAATCTGTTATCCTGGTGGCTGTATATCATCGGCGCGGTGTTGGCTGTTACCACCCTATTTTTACCGGGAAGTTTACCGGATACCGGCTGGACATTCTACGTGCCTTATAGCGTGCGGACGGGTAGTAATGTCGCCCTGGCCGTTTTTGCTGCCTTCATTTTGGGGTTTTCGTCGATCCTGACGGGTTTAAACTTCTTGACCACCATCCATCGATTGCGGGCACCGGGCATGAGCTGGCACCGTATGCCGCTGTTTGTATGGGCCCTGTATGCCACCGCCTGGATCCAGATCCTGGCCACCCCCATGGTGGGAATTACCCTGCTGCTCATCATTTTCGAACGGGTGTTGAATATCGGTATCTTCGACCCCACACAAGGCGGCGATCCGATCCTTTTCCAGCACCTGTTCTGGATCTATTCTCACCCGGCGGTATATATCATGGTGCTGCCCGGATTTGGAGTGGTTTCCGAAATCATCCCCACTTTCGCCCGACGAACCATCTTCGGCTACAAACTCATCGCCTATTCCAGTCTCTCCATTGCTCTGTTTGGTTCGCTGGTGTGGGGACACCACATGTTCGTCAGTGGGGAAAGTGACATCGCCAATATTATCTTTTCCTTCCTGACGTTTTTCATTGCCGTACCCACAGCCATTAAAGTGTTTAACTGGACGGCCACATTGTACAAAGGGTCCATTGCCCTGGAACCACCCATGTTATACGTCTTATCCTCCATCTTTCTGTTTGCCATTGGCGGCTTTACGGGACTGATGCAGGCAACCCTGCCGATCGATGTGCACGTGCACGATACCTATTTTGTGGTGGGGCATTTTCATTATACCATGTTCGGCGGAACCATCTGGGTCATGCTGGCGGGACTGCTCTACTGGTTTCCCAAAATGACGGGGCGGATGTACAATAAGAAGATGGCTTATTTAGCCTGGCCGTTCATGTTTATTGGGTTTAATGTGTTGTACGGCGCCATGATGTATATGGGATGGAAGGGAATGCCCCGGCGCTATTACGACCATCTGCCCGAATTCCATACCGACCATGTGATAGCCACGGTCGGTTCCTGGTTGTTGTATATCGGAATTCTACTGCTGCTGGGCAATTTGGTGGTTGCCCTCTACAAAGGTACTCGGGCTCCGGATAATCCTTGGGGGGGAGCGACCCTAGAATGGCAAACGACTTCCCCACCCCCACTGGAAAACTTTACCGAAGAACCGGTGGTGAAGCACGAACCTTATCACTTTCGTAAGGAGGACAATGGATGAAAAGCATTCATGCCTTAACAGTAGCAGAACATCGGGATTTTGAGGGCGCCCGCTTGGGCATGTGGCTGTTTTTGATCACCGAGTTGATCCTGTTCACGGGAATGTTCCTCCTCTATGCCATGTACCGTTTAAAGTATGCGGCGGCGTTTCACAAGGCGTCCCTGGAACTGGATGTGGTTATCGGCACCATGAATACCCTGGTGTTGCTCACCAGCAGTTTAACCGTGGCCCTGTCCATCGAGGCGCTGAAACGGAATTCCCGAAAGCTCTCCCTCTGGCTGTTGGGAGCCACCATATTCCTTGCTCTGGTCTTTCTGGTCAATAAATATTTTGAATGGGGTGCCAAAATTCATCACGGCATTTATCCGGGTTCGCAGGAGCTGATGCAGCGTAACCTGGGAGAGGTGATCTATTTTAATCTGTACTACGCCATGACGGGATTACACGGATTGCATGTGTTAGTGGGGATGGGCGTGCTCACCTGGATATTTGTGCTGATTGCACGTAAATCCCGGAAAAAATATGTGGTGCATAACCCCCACGTAGAGCAACTTGTAGGTTCGGAAATCGCCATCGTGAAAGGCGATAAGGAAGGCTGGCGGGTGGACAAGATCGACGACAATGTGGAGCAGGTGGAGATAACGATTACCTACGAGCCCAAATCCGGAGAAGTAGATTTGCCGAACATCATTAAACTGGAAAATGCGGGGCTTTACTGGCATCTGGTCGATATTATCTGGATTTTCTTATTTCCACTGTTCTACTTAATTTCTTAAAGATCGGAGGGGAACATGAGCCATCATTCATCTAACGAAGTACATCCGATTGGCTATGGAATTTTTATCTTTGTGTGGCTGGGATTGGTGGTGTTAACCGGTTTAACGGTGGTGATTTCCGGTATTCACATCCCCAAACTGGCGGTGTTGGTGGCCTTATTGGTGGCGGCAACCAAGTCCAGCCTGGTTGTGAACTATTTTATGCACATCAAATACGAAGCGCGTATATTTAAAATCATTCTATTTATGGGCATTGTCACCGTAACCGTTTTTATTGGTCTAACATTCTTTGATGTACTATATAGATGAGGGAAGAATATGGGTGCGTCTAATTTTACCAATCAAGTCGATAACGTCTTTTTATTCATTCTGATCGTTTCGGTGGTGTTGTTGATCGGTATTACGACGGCCATGGTCTATTTTGTGATCAAATATCGCCGATCGAAAAATCCCCATCCGGTGGATATACACGGAAATGTTTTGCTGGAAGTGGTTTGGACCATAATCCCCTTCTTTATTGTCATGGGATTTTTCTACTACGGAGTGGTCGATTATCAGGAAATGCGGAATATTCCCGAAGACGCCATGGAAGTGGAAGTTCTGGGGCGCATGTGGTCCTGGATGTATACCTATCCCAATGGTGTTCAGACCGATACGTTGTATGTGCCTCTCAACACACCGATTAAATTAACGATCAAATCGGTCGATGTAATCCATAGTTTTTATGTGCCTGCGTTTCGGATAAAGCAGGATGCGGTCCCGGGGTTGGACACCAGGATGTGGTTTAAGGCGCAACAGACCGGCGAGTTTCAGGTGATGTGTGCCGAATACTGTGGAGACCGGCATTCCTACATGTATTCTCAGGTGAAGGTGTTATCGGAAGAATCGTTTGAACGCTGGTACGCCCGTGCCGGCGCCGAAGTCGCGGCCTTAGCCGAAGCCGCCGAAGGCGGGGAAGCGGACGAAGTGGCACGAACGGAGAAGCTGATTCAGCAGGGGCGGCGATTGATCAAAACCAAAGGCTGTATCGCCTGCCATACCCTGGACGGTGCCCGGTTGGTAGGTCCCACGTTTAAAGGCATTTTCGGGAAGACCGAGACCGTGATCGCCGATGGTCAGGAGAAACAAATTGTAGTGGACGAGGAGTATATCCGGCGCTCCATGCTGGAGCCCAATGTGGAAATTGTCAAGGGATATCCGCCGGCCATGCCCCCTCAAGGGAGTATTCTTAATGAGCAGGAAATTCAGGCGATTATCGAGTTCTTGAAAACCTTGAAGGCCAACGAATGATGAATCATTACCCCTCGTTGTTGTTGACCTTGATCAAGGTTCGCATTTCCGGGCTGGTGGCCTTATCCACGGCCACCGGCTTTGTTCTGGCCACCGGGACCCTTTCGCTTCAGCTGGTCACACCGGTGCTGGGCATTTTCCTGCTGGCGGCCGGATCGGCGGCCCTTAATCAATATCAGGAACGTCACCTGGATGCGGTGATGGAACGCACCCGTTCTCGTCCCATTCCCTCGGGACGAATCGCTCCCCGGAAGGCCCTGTTCATTTCCCTGGCCCTTATGGGCGTGGGTGGAGCCGTCTTAAAGATGGGCGCCGGTAGTACGGGGCTGTTTCTGGGGTTGTTGAATGTGCTCTGGTATAACGGTATCTACACTCCCCTGAAACGCATCACCCCTTTCGCCGTGATTCCGGGAGCCGTCATAGGGGCCATTCCTCCCGCCGTGGGATGGATTGCGGGAGGAAGAAGCTTGATGGAACCCCAGCTATGGGCCCTGGCGCTTTTTTTCTTTATCTGGCAAATTCCCCACTTTTGGTTGCTGCTGTTGAATTTCGGTAAGGACTACGAAAAAGCCGGTTTCCCCTCGTTGACGGCAACATTTACTCCGCCCCAACTGGCACGCATTACCTATGCCTGGATCCTGGCCACGTCTTTCGCCTGCCTCGCCATCCCTTTATATGGGTTGGGACATTCTTATCTGGTCTACATCGCCCTGGCCGGCAGCGCCGTCTGGTTGGTCTGGAGTTCCCGAATCCTTTTGCAGGATTCTTTAAACGGACGCGTGTTTCGCCTGGCTTTTCGGGAAGTCAATATCTTCATTCTGCTGATCATGATCTTTTTAACGCTGGACAGCCTCATGTTTGTGAAGTAAACCGCATGGGGGCGGAGTGCCTTGTGGAACATTTTCAAACGCGATGCTGGTCAGATGACGATTCCCGTTTGAATGTCCCGCCGGTGATGCCTCCTTTCCCCGGTGAAAAATTAACCCAACTTTCATTTCCCTCAAAACTTTCTTAAATTGATTATTCGTTACACTTGCGTGATGGGTAGGCCCTTTGCAACACAGTGGTTTTTGGATGGAAACCTTTAAAGAGATTGGAGAGGAAACATGGATTATGACGTGCTGGTCATTGGTTCCGGGCCCGGCGGGTATGTGGCCGCCATTCGCGGTGCCCAGCTGGGAATGAAGGTCGGCATTGTGGAACGGGCCGAATTAGGAGGCATCTGCCTGAACTGGGGCTGCATTCCCACCAAAGCCCTTCTGCGCAGCGCCGAAGTGTTGCAGCTGATCCAAGCCTCTTCCGAATTCGGCATCCAGGTATCCGGGGTTCAGATCGATTTTCCGGGCGTTATCCAGCGCAGTCGCCGGGTGGCCGAACGCCTCTCCAAAGGCGTGGCCTTCCTGATGCGTAAAAACAAGATCGACACCATCCTGGGAAACGGACGCCTGATAGATGATCACACCGTAGAGGTTCAGGACGGGGACGGCCGAACCTCCCGCTATCGGGCCGGGCGCATACTCATCGCCACCGGGGCGAGGGCCCGTCGCGTTCCCGGACTGGAAGCAGACGGGAAACGGGTGCTTAACTATAAACACGCCCTGGTACTGGATAGCCTGCCCCGATCCATAGTCGTGGTGGGAGCCGGCGCCATCGGTGTGGAATTCGCCTACTTCTACCGGTCTTTTGGGGCCGAAGTCACTCTGGTGGAGATGTTACCCCAGCTCTTGCCTGTGGAGGATGAGGAAGTGGCCCGGGAACTGGAAAAAGCCTTTAAAAAGCAAGGCATTCGGGTTTATACCGCCACCACGGTGGAAAAACTGAGTAAAACCCGCAAAGGGGTGAAATTAACTATTCGTCGGGAAGACAAAGAGGAAACCCTTGCCGCAGAATATGCTTTAATCGCCGTTGGGGTGCAGGCAAACATCGAAGACCTGGGCCTGGAAACCGCAGGTGTGGAAGTGCAGAACGGCTGGATCAAAGTCAATTCCTTTTACCAGACCAGTGTGCCCCATATTTATGCCATTGGGGATGTCATCGGTGCTCCCTGGTTGGCTCATGTGGCTTCCAGAGAGGGAATCCTGGCGATGGAACATATGGCGGGCAGAGAAGTCTTGCCGCTGGACTATAAGAACATACCCAGTTGTACTTATTGTCAACCGCAGGTCGCCTCTGTGGGGATGACGGAAAAAGCGGCCCGCGAAGCCGGTTATGAGGTTAAAATCGGGAAGTTCCCTCTTCGGGCCAACGGTAAGGCCCTTGCCCTTGGCGAAAGCGAAGGATTTATTAAGATTATCTACGATGCCAAATATGGAGAACTGTTAGGCTGCCATATCATCGGTCCCGAAGCGACGGAGTTGATCACCGAGGTGGCTCTGGCCAGATCGGTAGAATCGACTTATCTGGAAGTGTTGCACACGGTGCATCCGCACCCCACGCTCAGCGAAATTGTTGCCGAAGCCACGCATGTGGCCGTGGGGGAACCGATCCATATTTAACGGAAACGCCCCTGCCCCCGGCCATGGGCAGAAAGCAAACCTTTTCCTGAATTAGGGGCTTTTCCGGAGGCCTCGAAAATCAAAGAGGTATGATGATCAGGAATGAAACATGCAAACAAATTACTTCGGGTCATAGATATTGGACGGCGCTCCTATCGGCCGGTATGGGACCTGCAAAAACAGTTGCACCGTTTGCGCCTGGCCGGCGCCATCCCCGATACCCTTGTCCTGGTGGAGCACGATCCCGTTTACACCATTGGTAAAAACGGCAGCGAACTTCATGTCATCGCCAACGAGACGTTCTTGTCCTCCCGGGGAATAGAGATCGTCCACGTCGACCGAGGTGGGGATGTCACCTACCACGGTCCGGGACAGCTGGTGGGATATCCCATTTTCGACCTGCATCAGCATCGTCAAAGTATTTCCTGGTATATGCGGCAGCTGGAGGAGGTGTTCATCCGTCTGTTGCAGGAGTGGGGAATTCCGGCCGGGCGGCAGGAAGGTTATACCGGCGTGTGGGTGGGACAGGAAAAGATTGTGGCCCTGGGAGTGCGCATATCCCGTTGGGTTACCCTGCATGGCTTTGCCTTCAATGTTAATCCCGACCTGACCGACTACCAGGGTATCATTCCCTGTGGTATTTTCCATCGCGGGGTCACTTCGCTGACGCAACTCCTGGGAAAAAAGATAGAACTCCATCAAGTCAAACCTCAGGTCATCCGGTTATTTCAGCAGGTGTTTAACTTCGATCGGGTTGAAGAGGAAACCCGTGCACTGCCCCAGGGGAATGCGTCTCTTATACCCGGTCGGTGACGGTTCCGATTGGGTGCAAGGGGAGTCAAAAGTGTTTCGCCAACAGAAATCATGGGTACAAAGAAAGTAAGAATGAGGGATAGAGAAATTAGGGGAGATTGAGCAATGAAAATGGATGTGTTGATGCCCCAGCTGGGTGAGAGTGTGACGGAAGGAACGATTGTGAAATGGTGGAAAACACCCGGGGATGTTGTGAAAAAAGACGAAACGCTGCTGGAAATTTCTACCGATAAAGTCGATACCGAAATACCCAGTCCCTTCGAAGGGGTGCTGGTGGAGATATTGGCGAAAGAGAATGATACGGTGGAAGTGGGGCAGGTGATTGCCCGAATCGAAACGGAGAAAGGCCTTCCGGAGGCTCCGCCGCCGGAGGCGAGGATTCCGGAGAAGCCCGAAACGCCCCCCGTATCTCCACCCTCCGAGCCCCCGGCTGAGAAACCCACCGTTGCGGCGGGACCGGGTGCCGCCGGTGCCCATCTGGTGGACGTTTTGATGCCCCGATTGGGGGAAAGCGTTACCGAAGGCACCATCGTAAAGTGGTGGAAACAGCCCGGTGAATACGTAAAAAAAGACGAAACCCTGTTGGAAATTTCCACCGATAAAGTGGATACCGAAATCCCCAGCCCTTATGAGGGTGTTCTGAAAGAGATACTGGTTGGCGAGAATCAGACCGTTGCTGTCGATGCCGTGATTGCCCGCATGGAAGTAGGGACCGGCGCGGTCCCTCAAGTCGAAAAGCCTGCTGCGCCGGCACCGGAAAGCACCCTGACAGAAAAATCTCCTGCCCCCGAACCTCCCGTGGCGCCTTCCGGGGAACGCCGGGGACGTTTTTACTCCCCTCTGGTGCTGAACATTGCCCGGAAAGAAGGCATTTCCATGAGTGAACTGGAGCGCATACCGGGAAGCGGTCTGGGGGGTCGGGTGACAAAAAAGGATATTTTACACTACATTGAAA
>WFTQ01000068.1 GCA_015485355.1 bacterium
GTATAAACATTTTAGGGATTTCATATTTTAAATTCCATGATTTTTATCAGGATAAGGTTAAATTTCTGGAGACGGTCGGGCCGGCAGGGGGCAGCGGGTTGCTCCCGGACGGGTGGCTTTGGGGGATTGGGGAAGCGGTGGGTTGTGGGCGCGGGAGGCTCGTCCGCCGGGACCGTTTTCGGACCGCTCACCCTGAAAAAAGTATTGTTTAAAACACTTTTAAATTTTAATTTCGTAAACTCTTTACAATAAATTCGGAAGGAGCAACCCAATGACGTTTGAACGCATTCTGGTTCCCGTCGATTTCAGCGATTGTTCGGGTAAAGCTCTGGACTATGCCATCCGTTTCGGAGAGCTGTACGGTGCGGAGCTGACCCTGTTTCATGTGATCACCCTGTTTCAGGAGGATGTGGATGAAATAAAAAAAGTGCATGAGCTGGAAGCCTATGTTAAAAGACAGGAACATAAGATCCATAAAGAGCTCGAGAAGCAGTTTCATCGCGTCATCGACCGGGGGGTGCGGGTTCGTTCGGAAATCCAACGAGGAATTTCGGCGGCGGATACCATCCTGGAATATCTTGCCGAGCACAATTTCGATCTGGTGATTATGGGCACCCATGGTCGCACGGGTTTAAAACACTTGATTCAGGGAAGCGTTGCCGAAAAAATGGTGCGTTTGTCCCCGGTGCCGGTGTTGACGGTTCACCGGGATGTGGAAAAAATTGAGTTCGACAGGATTTTGGTTCCCATCGACTTTTCGTTGCATTCCCGAAGGGCCGTGCAATATGCCGACTCGCTGGCCCGGAATTTTAACGCCCACCTGGTGTTTTTGCATGTCATCGAGCAGGAGATTCATCCCTCCTTTTATGCGGCGGGCGTTACCTCGATCTTCGAAATCGATAAAACCCTTAAAGAGCGGGTCGTCGAAAACATGCAGGAATTTATAGCCGATATTGTTTCGGATGGCTTGTCCGTGGAGTATACGGTTCACGAAGGTAAGGCCCATAAAGAGATTGTGGACTATGCTCGGGAAAACGATGTGGATGTGATTGTTATCGCCACCCATGGTCTTACGGGATTGGAATATTTATTATTGGGAAGCACAACCGAAAAGGTCGTGCGCTGGGCCGACTGCCCGGTACTCACCGTCAAACGCGAACCGAAGCAAGCGTAAGGGGAAAAAGCTGTTCCGGAAAGAACCGGAACGTCCCATATACCGGGTATTCAGGGGGGCATCGGTGGTCGCCGGCGAGGGACCCGTTCCCCCCGTGGTTTCTGTAAATAAATGGTGAATCGACTTTAGCAGAGGATGTTCAGGCCATGATACCACTGCGGGATACCATTCCATCCAGAACGTTTCCTTTTGTGAACTATGGATTGATCGTCGTGAACAGCATCATTTTTTTGTACGAGGTTTCCCTGGGCCCCCAGCTGGAGGCATTCATTCAAACCTTTGGTGTTATTCCTGCGAAATATTTCTGGCTTTCTCAGCATGAGCCCTGGAATCTGGTTGAACGTTTTTATCCCATTTTGACCTCCATGTTTCTGCATGGGGGATGGTTGCATGTGATTGGGAATATGTGGTTTCTCTGGATTTTTGGGGACAATGTGGAGGATCGCATGGGGCATGGGCGCTACCTGATCTTTTACCTGCTGAGTGGCGTGGGGGCCGGTTTGTTTCATATTTATTTGAATCCCACGTCAACCATTCCCACCATCGGCGCCAGTGGGGCGATAGCCGGCGTAATGGGGGCCTATTTTATTCTTTATCCCTTTGCCCGGGTCATTACGCTGGTCCCCATCTTTTTCTTTGTGGACATTATTGAGATACCGGCCTTCTTTTTCCTGGGGTTTTGGGTGTTGCTGCAATTTTTTCAGGGCACCTTATCGCTGGCGTTCAGTCAAACCGGCGGTGTGGCTTGGTGGGCCCATTTCGGGGGATTCCTGGTGGGTGCCGTTTTGGTGTTCCTCTTTAAAAAGCCCAGGCGGAAGATGCCCCGCGTGTATCCCGATCAATTCTTCCCCTGGTGACTCTTGAATGCGAAAACGATTAACTGGGAGGACAATAGAGATGAGCATGCTGGACATTTTCTGGCTCTTTTTCATGGTTTCGGCCTTGCAACCGATCATTCGTCAGAAGATGCTGGTATCGGCGCGCTTGCGTCTGATGCAAAAAATTGAGGCCAAACGGGGAAGCCGACTCATTGCGCTGATTCACCGCCAGGAAACCATGAGCCTGTTGGGATTTCCGGTGATGCGCTATATTAACATCGAAGATTCCGAAGAGGTGCTTCGGGCCATCAAATTAACCGATCCCCAAATCCCCATCGATTTGATTGTACATACCCCTGGGGGACTGGTGCTGGCCGCCAAACAAATTGCCATGGCCCTGAAACGCCATCCGGCGAAAGTAACCGTATTTGTTCCCCATTATGCCATGTCCGGTGGCACATTGATCGCCCTGGCGGCCGACGAGATCGTCATGGACCCCAATGCGGTACTGGGACCCGTTGACCCTCAACTGGGGCAGTATCCGGCCGCTTCGATTCTGGCCACCCTGGAAAAAAAGAAAGCCGAACATCTGGATGATCAGACCCTGATCATGGCCGATATCAGCGAAAAAGCCGTCCGACAGTTAAAACACACGGTCAAAGAAATTCTGAGCGATAAGATGGAAACCCAAAAGGCCGAAGAACTGGCGGATTTGCTTTCCCGGGGACACTGGACCCACGACTATCCCATCACCGCCGAAGAGGCTCGTTCCTTTGGACTGCCGATTTCCACGAACGTCCCCGAAGACATCTACCAATTCATGAATCTCTTTCCGCAGCCCACACAACATCGGATGCCCACGGTGCAGTACATACCCGTCCCCTATTCGCCTTCGACAAAAAATACCGGATAACAAAAAGGACGGGATCGGGATACGGATTGCAGGGTTTGTCGCAAGGGGTGTTCGAAAACGGCCGTGGAATGCCCCCCATTTGTCCCATCGGGGAACGATTGGATTTCCAAATTGCCGTTAGGTTCAACTGCTTTACGATGTTAAATTTACACTTACAAAAAAAACAGGATAGTGAGCAATGGACGTCAAGGATTTCAACCTGGATAACCCGGTAGCCTCCGGCGATGAGTTGGAAAAACCCGAAGGCCCACCCGTACAATCCCAAATAAACGCGCGATCGAAAATTATTGAAATTCTGAATCGGGTGGAAATGCGTCAGGCGTTTACCGATAAGCTTCTGGAGAAAGAGTTGAACGAATTCAACGATGTGGATCGCTCCTTGATTACGGAGGTGGTGTATGGTGTCTTGCGTTGGCGCTATCGGCTGGATTGGTTTCTGGGCCAATTGTACGTGGGCGAATTCGAAGACCTTATCCCCGATGTAAAAAATAACCTGAGATCGTCGTTGTACCAGCTCATGTTTCTGGAAAAAGTGCCTCCCTATGCCGTTCTCAACGAGGCCGTAGAAATCGCCAAGCAAAAGTTCAATCAGAAAACCGCCAACCTGGTCAATGCCATTTTGCGCAACTATTTACGGCAGCAGAAAAAGCTGGAATATATGGAAATGCAACTGGACGTTCTGGAACGAATGGCGGTACAGTATTCGCATCCCAAATGGCTGTTACAGCGCTGGATCGAGTACTGGGGCGTGGATGAGGTCACGCATCTGATCGAAAAGAATAACGAACGCCCCCGCCTGTTTGTGCGAATCAATCGGTTGAAGACCGACGAAAACCAGGTGAAGCAGGTGCTGCAGCAGGCCGGAGTGGCCTACGAAACCCATCCGGATTTTGAGAATTTCCTCTGGATCAAAGATTTTCAGCAGTTCCGACGATTGGAGCTGTTACGCAACGGATGGGTGTCCGTTCAGGACGTCAGTACCGGTTTGCCGGTAATCATTTTAAATGCCCAACCCGGCGAACGCATCCTGGATGCCTGTGCCGCACCCGGAGGAAAAGCCGGCTACATCGGTGAATTTCTCCAGAATCAGGGACTGCTGGTCGCCGTTGACCGCCATTTTAACCGGGTAAAAATGTTACGCGATAATCTACAGCGCTGGGGCATCACCGTTGCTCAATACATCCAGGGGGACGCCACCCAATTGCCCCTGAACCTCTCTTTCGATAAAATCCTGCTGGATGTGCCCTGTACCGGTTTCGGGGTCTTGAACAAGCGAGTCGACTTGAAATGGAAACGGAGTGCCGAAGATATTGAAAACATGCAGCGTCTTCAGCTCCAGATGCTGGATGCCGCCGCCCTCGCTTGCCGCCCGGGAGGCGCC
>WFTQ01000069.1 GCA_015485355.1 bacterium
CCCCTCGACCGTCCACCCACCCACCGCTCCTTTTACGCTTGCTTCTTCCCTTCCCCCTGGTTATTATAATGCCGCCATGTATAACACAGATTGGTGCCCCGCATTGATGCGTTTCATCCTTCCCCGCCCGGCCGCCGCTCTAAGGGCAGGCTGGTTAATGATCCTGATCGTCGGCTTTTCTGAAGGCCAAGCTCAATGGCGAACCCACGGTATCGACTCGCTTTCCCAAGGAGCCCGGGGCCTGTTCATCCGCGCAATCCCAGGCCCCGGCGTCGCCCTGAAAGATACCACCGTGCGCCTGTCTTCCGAATCCTTCCGGATGGAAAGCGAGATTCGCTGGACCACCGCCGATCCCCCGGAAGCCGTCTTCCTCGTCTGGGGCCGGGATTCGGCTGTGGGGATTGCCGGCTACCATTTTGGAAACCAGCACCTCTTTATGGGTCGGCCGACCACTCAGGCCGATCCAGAAGCCCTTTCCCCGGCGACAATGCCCCTTTCTCGGAAACACGTGCAAGTGGTCCCCCGGAAAAAACGGGTCTTCATAAAATGGGAATACCGGGCCGCCAAAGGCGTGATTCGCCTGGAGGTCAACGGGGTTCCTCTGGAAATAAACCAGCCCTACCCTATCGACACGATCGATAAATTTGGCTTGGGAATCCAGGATGGGTCGGCCACCTTTCAACGCATTCAAATAGGCTGGAAGTAACACCGGAGAGGCCGCCATGGAGTCGGGGCCCGCCGGGTCTTCCCCACAGGGGCGCCGCCTCTCGAATCGCTTTCCTCGCAATCCTCAGACCACCCCAGGGATAGCCCGGATCACCCGGTAAAGGGTCGCTACTTCAGATTCAGGATCTTTAAAATCCGCTCTTTTACTTCGGCAGGAGCTTTACGGGGTTCATGGATGTCCCGAATGATTTCAATCGTGGTCTTGACGCTGTGAATGTATTCCTGGCATTGCGGGCATTTCTGGACATGTTCCCACAACTCCATACACATGGGCTGATCCAGGTCTTCGCCCAGATAACTGCACAGCTCGATGATGATCTTTTTGGTATGGTCTTTCATATCAGCAGCCTTTATCCGGATTCTTTTACCAATTCCTTCATGTAGCCCGCCAATTTCTCTCGCAGGTACATCCGGGCCCGCTTCAGGCGGATTTTGACATTACTTTCGGTGATGCCCAAAACCTTACTCGTCTCCTTGATGGACAAGTTTTCCAGGTCTCGTAAAACAAAAACCGATTTGTAAATTTCCGGCAAAGAACCCACGGCTTCGTCCAGATGACGCCGGAATTCCTCGGAAAGCATGCCCTGCAGAGGACGGTCTTGCCATTCGGTTAACTGGATTTGCTCCGGATTATCGAAATGGCCTTCCAGATCGTCATCGGTCAATACGGTGCGTTTGTTTTTGCGCAGCTTCATTAGGCTGAAATTGGTAGCGATTCGATACAGCCAGGTAAAAAAATCGGCCCGCCCATCAAAGGTATGAATTTTTTGGTAAACGGCTAAAAAAGTCTCCTGCAACACATCGGCGGCATCGTCCGGATTTTTCAGAATCCGCAACGCCAGATTGTAGATCCGATCGCTATAGGCATGGACCAACTCGGTAAACGCCTCCCGATCACCGGCCTTGGCCCGTTTCACAATTTGGCGAATCTGGGTTTTATCCATTATCCTGTCCGCATTCAATGAAATTCAATCTCCCTGCAAAAGTTACAAATCCAATCCGAAAAATCCACTTCCAATTTTGGAAAGCCGAATCATCCCAGGGAGGTCCGTCCCTCCCTTGCCGTCCATGACCCGGGAAATACCGAAGGCCCCGGAACTTTGTGTTGCAAAGTTCCGGTTTCTTCCTTAAATTCTTCACGGTGCGTCCCTACACCTTAAATAAGGCTTATGGACCGATCAAGGGAGCTAAAATTCGGTTGAATGGCATCGAACCTTCTAAACACGGTCGCCACGCTCGCGGGGAGTTGAAAGGCACTCCCCACCAGGGAACCGCAGAGCCCTGTACCTGTAAAAAAACGGTTTTAACGTGCAGCGGGCACGAATAGGACCGATAATATACGGAATGGGATCATAAATTGATGGAGCGCCGATGATTGCCAATCACATTTATCATGCATTGGAACAGGTTCGCGAACTGCAGCAGAAAATACTGGAACGTCAGCGGTTCAAGGGCTATTCGGGTCGGGTTCGGGCCATTTGCGGCACCACGGCCTTGCTGGCTGCGGCGATCATGTCCAGCCATTTCTATCCTCAAACGGCTAAGGCCCACGTTTATGGTTGGGGCATGGTCTTTATTTTCGGATTCTTGTTGAACTACGGGGCCATGATTCACTGGTTTCTCTTCGACCCCCTGGTGAAGCGCGATATTCGGCGGCTGAAACCGACCCTGGATGCGTTGCCGGCCCTCTTTGTGGGGGGGATTTTAACCGCAGCCATGATTATGAACGGCGATTACCGCTATCTATTCGGCATCTGGATGACGTTGTTTGGCGTGGCCAACTTAGCCTCCCGCCACGTGTTGCCCCGGCGCATCTGGATTGTGGGGGTGTATTACATTGTGGCCGGAAGCATCTGCCTGCTGTCGCCCGCGGTATCGTTTCTCAATCCCTGGATAATGGGCATTGTTTTCTTCATCGGGGAATGGACCGGAGGTGTGATCCTGCATTTCGATGGAGAATTTCCCCTGTCTCCACGGGAAATGGTGGCCTTTTTATTCAATCATAAGGAGGGTAAACATGCCGAGCAAATTTGACAGGCCGCATCATGCTCTCAATAAAATATTCCATGAGCCCAGCCGGCTGGCCATCCTTTCGGCGCTGATCGCCGTCCACGACGGTATAACGTTCAATGAACTTAAACGTGAATGCGACCTCACCGACGGCAACCTGAGCCGCCATCTGCGCACCCTGGAAGAAGCCCAGATCATTCGCATCCAGAAATCGTTTGAGGGTAGCAAACCCCGCACGCGGGTGTTTCTGACCCCCAAAGGGCGGGAAAGCTTCATCGAATACCTCCAGGCGCTGGAAGAGGTCTTGAAAAAGGCCGCCGCCGCCATGGTCAATTCGAAAACGGTATCGGCCAAGGATATTCCTTTACCCATTCTGAAACTGCTGGAGGCATGACCATGGACACCCCTAAGTTATTCAATGCCTCAACGACCCGATAATGGAGACGGAAAAAATTTTTAAGAATAAACTTTGTGATGCAAAGCGCTTTATTGAGGAAAATTTGGAAACATTATGGGGCGGATTTTGATGGGAGGCGCTCTTCCATCCTCACCGAAAGGAATCGGTCCAACGCGGATTTTGGGTGCGAGGAAAGGGCATCGGAGGAACCGAGAATCCGGAGCCGTCAAATGACCGGGCCAAAAAGTAAAAAAGGGTTTCAAAACCCTGGGAAAATGGTTTATTTTTGGCCTTTTCCAGAGGCCGACCGGGCGACTTATTATTTGACCTATAATGACGAAATATTAGCAAGACGAGCGGATTGTATCAGGAATTAAAACGGAGGTAGACTGTGATAGGAAACATGGGCAGCGCAGAGACGAAGCGCAAAAAGATCCAGGCGATGCTGGACCAGGGACATGAACTTCCCGGGCATGTGGCCATCATCATGGACGGCAACGGCCGTTGGGCCAAGCGTCGGGGACTGCCCCGGGTCGCCGGCCACCGGGAAGGCGTCAAATCGGTTCGCGAAGTGGTGGAAGCCGCGGGAGAACTGGGGATTGAAGTGCTGACCCTCTACACCTTCTCCAAAGAAAATTGGCGGCGCCCCCTCACGGAGGTCTCGGCTTTAATGAAACTGTTTGTCACCACCCTGCGCAGGGAAATTAACGATTTGCTGGAAAAAAACGTCCGCCTGAACGCGATCGGCGATCTGCAAGACCTGCCGGAATTTGTTTACCACGAATTGATGTGGGGAATCGAGCAAACCCGGCACAATTCCGGCTTAACCCTGAATCTGGCACTCAGTTACGGCGGTCGGGCCGAAATTGTCGCCGCAGTGAAAACCATCGCCCGCAAGGTGCAAGCCGGCGAACTGTTCCCCGAAGATATCGATGAATCGGTGCTGGCCGAACACCTCTATACCGCCGATCTTCCCGACCCGGATCTGCTGATTCGGACCAGCGGGGAGGAGCGGATCAGCAATTTCCTTCTATGGCAAATCGCTTATTCGGAACTGTACATTACCCCTATTCTTTGGCCGGACTTTCGAAAGGCTGAATTTTATGAAGCCATTCTCAGCTATCTAAAACGGGAACGTCGTTTTGGTATGGTCAGCGAGCAATTGAAACACACGGTTCTGTAAAACGATGGTAAACGATCCCGGGGCATCCCGGGAGGGATCGGGGGATATACGAACCAGGGAGGGTGTCTCAAGAATTCCCCGATCGCCATAAACAACAGCCTCAGCGCCTAACTCTTCTATCTCCATGAATTATTCGGAAACCATTCAATACCTCTACCGTTTACAGCGGGCGGGAATTAAATATACGCTGGATAACATCCGGCACCTGATGGAGGCGCTGGAACACCCTCATACCCGCTGGCCGGCGATCCATATCGCGGGCACCAATGGTAAAGGTTCCACCGCGGCCATGATCGCTTCCATTCTGAAGACCACCCGCCTGAAGGTAGGACTGTATACTTCCCCTCATCTTCTGGATTTTACCGAACGCATCCGCATCAACGGTCGTCCCATTCCCCGGAAGCGGGTTGTGGAGTTCATCCGGCAGATGCGCCCCGCCATCGAAAGGATCCGCCCATCCTTTTTCGAGGCGGCCACCGCTATGGCTTTCTGGTACTTCGCCCGGGAAAGAGTGGATCTGGCAATCATCGAGACCGGCATGGGCGGCCGGCTGGATTCGACCAATATTGTGGAACCCCGGGTCACGGTCATCACCTCCATCGACCGGGACCATCAACATTATCTGGGCCACACGCTGGAAGAAATTGCCCGGGAAAAGGCGGGCATCATCAAACCGGGGGTTCCGTGCCTGATATACCATCAACCGCGGCCGGCCCTGAAGGTCATTCAACAGACGGCCCACCAACGAGGCGCCCCGCTGGTGCACCTGAAAACGTGCAGCCGCGTACTGCTCCATCAAAGCCGCTTGAATGGCAGCTGTTTTGACCTGCAAGTCCACCGATGGACCTGGCAGAATCTCTTTCTGAACCTGCCGGGCCCCCATCAGATTCATAATGCGATCCTGGCCGTGGGAACCATATGGGAACTTCGGAATATAATAAGCGATTCCAGGACGGCGGTTGCCAGAGGCTTAACAAACGTACGCTGGTGGGGACGTCTGGAACAGGTTCAAACCTCCCCGGTCGTCATCGTGGATGTGTCGCACAACCCGGCTGGATTTCGTACCACGCTGGAATTCCTGAATCAACAGTTTCCCGAAAAACCGATCGCCGCCATCGTGGCGCTTCAGGAAGACAAAAATTTTCAGGAAATCGGTAAATTACTGAGCCAATACGTCGATAAGACTATTGTCACCCGGTTTCCGCATCCCAAGGCGCTGGAGCCGGAACGCTTGGGGCGAACAATCGGTAACCATGGGGGGAGCGCAATCATCTTTCCTGATCTGACCAACGCGTTCCAGGAAATTCATCGTAAAGACGGAACACAATATGTCTGGATAATCATCGGTTCCCATTACCTGGCTGGGGAAGCCTACAAAATTCTGCAAATGTCTTGATTTTATCCAATTCCGTTTGTAATTTCCCATCCCTTTTTGATGGCTCACTTTGGTATTCCCCTCCAGGAAAGTAAGGGGCTTCTCTGAAGTAACTTCAATGAACATAGGCAAACAACAAACATAACAAGAGGTGATGACATATGTTAGACTTAGAATCTCTGAAAACGCTGAAAATTTCTGAGCTCAATCAGATCGCCCAGGAACTGGGGATTCAGGGAACTTCCGGCATGAAGAAACAGGAGTTGATCTTCAAGATCCTGGAGGAACAGACCGCCCAGGAGGGCTTGATCTTTTCGGAAGGGGTGCTGGAAGTGCTGCCCGATGGTTATGGGTTCCTGCGGTCCCCCAAATTCAACTACCTGCCCGGCCCGGACGACATTTACGTATCCCCCTCGCAGATCAAGCGCTTCGATCTGCGAACCGGGGACACCGTTTCCGGGCAGATTCGCCCGCCCAAAGACAACGAACGCTTTTTCGCTCTGCTGCGGGTAGAGGCGGTCAACTTCGAAAGCCCGGAAAAGAAACGGGAAATCACCCTGTTCGATAACCTGACCCCCATCTACCCCATCGAACGGATCAACCTGGAAACCAATCCCAAGGAATACACATTACGAATCATGAATCTGCTGACCCCCATCGGAAAGGGTCAACGAGGTCTGATCGTCTCTCCCCCGCGGGCGGGGAAAACCGTCATCCTGCAAAAAATCGCCAACGCCATCACCACCAACCATCCGGAAGTCATTTTGATTGTTCTCCTCATCGACGAACGGCCGGAAGAGGTTACCGATATGGAACGCAGCGTTAAGGCCGAGGTCATCTCTTCCACCTTCGATGAACCCCCCGAACGGCATGTACAAGTGGCCGACATGGTGCTGGAAAAGGCCAAGCGGCTGGTGGAGTATAAGAAGGACGTGGTGATCTTGCTGGACAGTATCACCCGTCTGGCCCGCGCCCACAATACCGTGGTGCCCCACAGCGGGAAGATCCTCTCCGGGGGAGTGGATTCCAACGCCCTGCACCGACCCAAACGCTTTTTCGGCGCCGCAAGGAACATCGAGGAAGGCGGCAGCCTGACGATCATCGCCACCGCACTGGTAGAAACCGGCTCCCGCATGGATGAAGTAATCTTCGAAGAATTTAAAGGAACCGGTAACATGGAAATCGTTCTGGATCGACGTCTGGCAGACCGACGCATCTTCCCGGCCATCGATATCAATCGTTCCGGCACCCGAAAAGAAGAACTGTTACTCTCCAAGAAAGAACTGGCCCGGGTGTGGATTTTACGAAAACTGCTCAACGAAATGAATCCCATTGAAGCCATGGAGTTCCTCCTGGATAAAATGCGGAACACCCGCAATAACGAAGAATTTCTGGATAGCATGAGTTCATGAGAATTCTTTTCCATCACTTGATTTACTGACCTATTCATTGTAAGTTAATAAGCTTGGGAAAAGAAAATGCGGGAGGCTTTTGCATTGAAAAAAGGCATTCACCCTGAATACAAACTGGGTACGGTCACCTGCGCCTGTGGGAATACCTTTCAAACCCGCTCCACGGTAGGAGACATGCGGGTGGAAATTTGTTCCAACTGCCACCCGTTTTTTACCGGAAAGCAGAAACTGGTGGACTCTGCAGGACGGGTGGAGAAGTTCTTGAGGAAATATGGCGACCGACGCTGAGTGCGTCACCACATCCATCCGAGGCGAACGGTCCTCAATACGACCATTCCCTTGTTACTGGTTCCAGGAGGTTGGAGGGCCATGGCAAAGACATCCCCGAAAGATCGTGGTTTCCGGGAAGACCGATAAACCCGGCATCGGGAAAAGAGACAAAATCGTTGAACAAACCCAACGGGATGAAGGGGAAGTTTGTAACCGTTAAGATTATGTTGAATCCGGCCACACCGAACAACACTCACAAAGAGAAAATTTTGCCCATTGGGGGGCAGGCCGTCATCGAAGGCGTTATGATGCGTTCACCGGATCGGGTAGCCACGGCGGTGCGACGGGCCAACGGCCACATCACGCTCAGGGTTCAGGAGTATCGTTCACTCTTTCAACGCTATAAATGGTTGAACATCCCCATTATTCGGGGAGCCATCATGCTGGTGGAAGTCATGATGCTGGGAATCCAGCACCTCAATTTTTCCGCCGATGTGGCCATGCAAGACTTGGAGGATTTGGAGAAGCAGAAAGGCAACGCCTCCGGAAAATCCTCCTCTTCGAAGGGCATGAACACCCTCCGGACCGTGCTCACCGTGGGCCTGGCTCTGATTGCCGGATTGGCCCTGTTTTTCGCCCTTCCTCTTTTTGCCGCCACGCATCTGTTTACCCTGGAGCGCGAGGCCCTGACCTTTAATCTGGTAACGGGGTTGATCCGCATCATCCTCTTTTTAGCCTACGTTTACGCAATTTCCTTTTTACGGGACGTGGGACGCCTCTTCCAGTACCACGGCGCAGAACACAAAACCATTTACGCTTTCGAAAAACAACTGGAGTTAACCGTAGCAAACATCCGTCAGCAACCCCGCCTGCATCCCCGATGCGGAACCAGTTTCCTCGTCATGGTCATGCTCATCGCGTTGCTGTTTTTCGCCCTGGTGGATACCCTGATTATGCAATTTTACGGACATATCAACCTGGTCATTCGCCTGGTTACCCATTTACCTCTGGTGCCGATCCTGGGGGGCATCTCTTACGAAGCCATCAAGGCCTCGGCCAAACGGCCCGACCATCCCTTGGTTAAAATGCTGATTTTCCCGGGGTTGGCCCTGCAGCGGATTACGACCCGGGAACCAGACGATGCCATGCTGGAGGTGGCCATCGTGGCCATGAAAGCGGCTCTGGGTGAGCCCTATGAACACCTTTTACCCCGGCAAAACGAATCCACAGCGGTTTCCACACAGTCGTTTCTTTAGCGACCTTCTACAGCATACCGGTGCCCGGTTTACCCGGCAGGCCGGTGGAATCCCGGATAAAAAACACGGGGAAGCCGACTCGATATGATAAACCGATTAAAAAACCTGGAAGGCCGTTTCGAAGAACTGGCGCGCCAGATGGCCGATCCGGCAACCGCCGGCGATCCCGAAAAGTACACCGCCTTAGCCAAAGAATACGCCGAGCTGGAAGAAATCGTTCACACCTTTCGGGAATACCGGGGGGTGCTGCAGCAGCTGGAAGAGACCCGGGAAATTTTAAAAGAAAGCCCCGATCCCGACATGCGGGAACTGGCCCGCGAAGAGGTGGAGGCCCTGGAATCCCGGAAAGAGCAACTGGAAAAAACCTTACAACGCATGTTAATTCCACCCGATCCCAGGGATGCTAAAAATGCCATTGTAGAAATCCGAGCCGGCACCGGCGGGGACGAAGCCGCCATCTTTGCAGGGGATTTGTTTAAAATGTACAGCAAATACTGCGAAGAGAGAGGCTGGAAAATGGAAATCCTCAGCGCCAGTCCCTCGGAACGAGGCGGCTTTAAAGAAATTATTTTTTTAGTCAGTGGCAAAGGAGCCTACGGCCGGCTCAAATTTGAAAGTGGTGTCCATCGGGTTCAGCGCGTGCCCGAAACCGAAACTCAGGGACGAATTCACACATCAGCGGCATCGGTCGTGGTGCTGCCCGAAGTGGAAGACCTGGAAGTGGAAATTGACCCCAACGATCTGCGTATCGATGTCTATCGAGCCTCGGGACACGGAGGACAACACGTCAACACCACCGATTCGGCGGTACGCATCACCCACATTCCCACAGGCATTGTGGTCACCTGCCAGGACGAACGCTCCCAGCTAAAAAACAAAGCCAAGGCGATGAAAGTGCTGAAGGCCCGACTCTACGATCTGGAACAACAAAAACGACAGGCGGAACTCTCTTCCCGGCGCCGAAGCATCATCGGCAGCGGTGATCGCTCGGAAAAAATCCGCACCTACAACTTCCCTCAGGGACGGGTTACCGACCATCGCATCAATCTCACCCTTTACCGTCTGGACGAGATCCTGGAGGGCAGCCTGGACATGCTGATCGACGAAATTCAACTGGCCGAGCAAAGCGAGCGGCTGAAGGCAAACCAGGGGTAAAGGGCCGATGCAGACCCTCTGGACGGTACAACAAGTGCTCAACTGGACGGTGGACTATTTTTCCCGCCATCAGATTGCCGAGCCTCGCTTGAGTGCCGAGCTTCTGCTGGCGCACACCCTGCAGTGCCGCCGCATCGATCTGTACGTCCAATTTGAACGCATCTTGACTCCCCGGGAGCGCCATACCTTCCGGGAATATGTCCACCGGCGGGTGCGCCGGGAGCCGGTGCAATACATCCTGGGCGAGACCGAATTCTACGGTCTACCCCTACAGATTCGGCCGGGGGTGTTCATCCCGCGCCCGGAAACGGAACTTTTGGTGGACAGCGTCATAGAAGAAATCGATCGCCGGAAGATCCAAAACCCCGACATTTTGGATGTGGGCACTGGCAGTGGCTGTATCGCCATCGCCTTAGCCAAACACCTGTCCGAGGCTCATATCCAGGCAATCGACAACAACCCGCGGGCCATCGAACTGGCCCGCGAAAACGGCCGGCGGCATGGGGTCACCCTACGGTGGGAAACGGGAGATGTGTTTCAATTCTTAAGCCGAACATCCTTAACATTTCATCTTCTCGTCACCAACCCACCGTATATCGCCGAAACCGATTGGGCCGCCCTGCCGCCGGAAGTCCGGGAATACGAACCCCGGGAAGCCCTGTACGGGGGCAGCGACGGCCTGGAATTCTATCGTCGGTTGATGCCCTTGCTCCCGAATGTGTTACACCAACCGGGAAGCATTGTCTTGGAAACCGGTTACCATCAGGCCGCCTCGGTCGCCGACATGCTGGCCCAAAAGGGACTAAAACCCGAAATACGAAAAGATTATCAACAAATTAAAAGAGTGGTGATTGGAAGAATATGAACAAAAAAGACAAAAACCGCAAAGGCAAAAGCTCACTGGAACACCAGATACTGACTTTCCTGAAAAAGAAAAAGGGGAACGCCTACAAGCGCAAAGAGATTTCCCGGGCCCTTGGAATTCACAAAGAAGACTATCCTCTTTTTCGGGAAGCGTTACAGGCCCTGCTCCACTCGGGAAAAGTCGTTCGGCTAAAGGGTGGAAAAATCACCGTTCCCGGCAGCTTGATCAAAACCCGGGGAATCCTTCAGATGACTCGAAAGGGCTTTGGATTCGTAACCGATGAACGGACGGGGGAGGACATTTTTATCGCCGCCCAGCACCTCAACACCGCACTGGACCAGGATCTGGTGGAGGTTCAACTGTTCGCCGTATCCCGTGGGCGAAACAAAGAAGGCCAGATCAGTCGGGTGATTTCCCGGGGACGCACCTCCTTCGTCGGGACGTACCACAAGAGCGAATACTACGGGTTCGTTGTTCCCGACGACCCCAAAGTTTACCGGGATTTTTACATTCACGATAAGCACGCCGCCGGGGCCCGGGACGGGCAAAAAGTATTGGTTGAATTGGAAAAGTGGGATTCCTCCCATTTGAACCCCGAAGGACGCATTGTGGAAGTTCTGGGTTATCCCGATGAACCGGGCGTGGATGTGGCGTCGATCATCAAAAGTTACGGGCTTCCCCTCCGCTTCAACCGCAAAGTGGAAGAAGCGGCGGAAACGATGGACCTGAAAATCACCGAACAGATGGTAAAGGAACGGTTAGATTTAAGGGATTGGTTGACCTTCACCATCGATCCGGAAGACGCCAAAGACTTTGACGATGCCGTATCGCTGGACCGGTTGAACAACGGCCATTACCGTTTGGGAGTTCACATCGCCGATGTGAGCTACTTCGTACCCGAGGGCTCCCTTATCGACAAAGAGGCGTTCCAACGGGGTACCAGCGTTTATCTGGTCGACCGGGTGATTCCCATGCTCCCGGAACGGCTTTCCAATCAGCTCTGCAGCCTACAACCCAACACCGAACGCCTGACGTTCAGCTGCATCATGGAATTGACCCCGGAAGGGGAATTGGTGGATTACCGTATCCAACCGTCGATCATCATCAGTAAGCGGCGTTTTACCTACGAAGAAGTGCAGGAGATTCTGGATGGAAAACAAAGCGACGACACCTTCGGCCCGGTGCTTAAGGAAATGCATCGCCTGAGCCAGATTTTGCGGCGGAAACGGTTTGCCGAAGGCAGCATCGATTTCAATACTCCGGAAGTAAAATTCAAACTGAATGAAAAGGGCCAACCGATCGAGATCATTCCGGTAAAGCAACTGCCCAGCCATCAGTTGATCGAAGAATTCATGCTGAAGGCCAACCAGACGGTCACTCTACACATTCAGGCGATTGCCGGCAATGGAAAACCCTATCCCTTCATCTACCGCATCCACGAAAAGCCGGATCGGGAAAAATTGCACAAGTTCAACGAATTCCTGAAGGCGCTGGGCTATCGAATTCCCATTAAAGGAAGCATGACGCCGACCAAATTTCAAGCCATTCTGAAAAAAATCGAAGGCAGCAAGGACGAGGTCCTGGTCAAGGAAGTGGCCCTGCGGACCATGATGAAGGCCGTATACTCTCAGAACAACGTGGGGCATTTCGGATTGGGTTTCGCCTACTACACCCATTTCACCTCCCCCATCCGGCGCTACCCGGATCTGGTCGTCCACCGTTTGTTAAAGGAGTACCGGGAACCCGTCACCAAAAAACGGATTCGGGCCCTGAAGAAAAGTTTGAAACACATCTGCCAGGTCGCTTCGGAACGTGAACGAGTGGCACTCGAAGCCGAAAGGGAAAGCATTAAAATCAAACAGGTCGAATGGATCGCTCAACATCAGGGCGAAACATTCGAGGGCATCATCTCCGGGGTGACCTCTTACGGCATGTTTGTTGAAATCATCCCCTATTTAATCGAGGGGCTGATTCACATCGACAGCATGGGAGACGATTTTTATATTTTTGAAGAAAAAACCTATTCGCTGATCGGGAAGGATACGGGGCGTCGTTACCGCCTGGGCGACATGGTAAGGGTAAAAGTGGCCCGGGTAGACCAGGAACGCAATCAGGTCGATTTCTTGCTGATCAACGAAACGGCATCCCATCAGTCCATGCCGGAGGCCTGATCCGAACGCGCTGATGCTTCTGCCCAAAGCGAGGCCGGAAATTCCGGTTGTTTCTTCTTACAAAATAAATTAGCTTTCAAAAAAGGAAAAACGGGTGGATGATGCACCTCCGGAAAACGGTGGTGGTGACAGGAGGCACAGGGGCGTTGGGACAGCATGTGGTGGGCGCTTACCTGGACGCCGGCTGGCAGGTATGGATCAATTACCGTCAGGAAGAGCGTTTCCAACGGCTTCTCCAGCGGGTGGACAGCCGGGCTCCTCTTCGAGGCTTACCCGCCGACCTGACCGACGAAGGGCAGGTAGACCGGTTTTTTGAACGAATTCATGAGGAAACCGGGCTTTTCGATGTGCTGGTTCATCTGGCCGGAGGGTTCTGGATGGGAGGCACCATCGCCGACACCCCCTTGGACCGATGGGAGGCCATGATGCGATTGAATCTGTTGACCACATTTTTATGTACCCGAAAAGCCTTTTCGCTGATGAAACAGCGACCGGGAGGTAAAATATTCACCGTGGCCTCCCGTACCGCTCTGGACCTGCCCGCCGGCATGGGAGCTTACAGCATCAGTAAGGCCGGGGTGATTGCTCTGACCCGCACTCTGGCCGAAGAGGGCAAACCGTATCACATCTGTGCCAACACGATTCTACCTGGTGTTATCGACACCCCGGCGAACCGTGAGGCCATGCCCGATGCCGACGTTACCCGCTGGGTGCCTCCCCAGGAAATCGCTCGCCTACTGGTGCAATTATCCCATTCCGGGATTCAGAACATGTCGGGAACAGCAATTAAAATGTACGGGAAACTATAGCATGAAGCGGCGGCCGGTACGTTCTCGATTTACCGTCTGGCTTATTTTCGCCCGCCTGGCCTGGGGACGCTCCAGTAGTCCCTTACACTGGCACCACAATTTCATGAAAATCTTTCCCCCGCCGCGGATCACCTATTTTAAAGATGTCCTTAAAAATTACTTTATCTGGAACTGATTCCGGGCCACCCGCCTCCGAAGCCACCCCCTTCCCCGGCGGAAAAAAGAAAACTCCTCAGGGCTGTTTGTTTCCAGCGGTGGTATCGCTCTCCACCGAAGGATAGCGGATTTCAATGTCCTGATTGAAAACGTAGTCTTTCAGAAAAATCTGGGTCAGCACCTTCCGCTCGCCCAGTTCCCGGGACTGGGCCAGGATATCGAACTGGATGGGAAGCCACTGGCCTTCCTGGCGCACCAACTGCATGCGCACATCATCCCACTGGTCACCTCCCCTCCCCGGTAAATTTGCGAGCGCCACCCTAAACACACCCAGCGCCCCTCCACCTCCTGAAATAAAGGATAATTCACAATTTTCAGATCACCGGACTGCCACACATCGCGCACCAGAAGGCCGGCACGGGTATAGGTCTTGTGAATCACGATCTCCTGATCCCCTTCCCATAACCGGTCCACAATAGCCACGGTATCGGGACCGGAATGCAAGCGGGCCTGCTCGGTGAATTCCCGCACCGGAGAATAAATATTGTATTTCTGCCAGTCTAAAAAGATACCCTGAAAAATCCGCTTTACTTCCTGAACCCGGGTCAATACCTCCTGGCGCTCGGTTGGGTCTTTAAACTCCGGCAAGGACTGCAATAGATAAAACGCCCGACCGTCCCTCATCCAGGTGAACCGAAGCGGATAAAAGTGCACCGTATCGTTTCGACCCTTCATGTAATCGATATACGATGCGGTGGTGATGGAACAGGAAAAGTTTTGAATGTCAGACTGGGTGAGGTAAGCATAGTAACCGTCCACCCGAGCCTGAAAGTCGCCTAAACTTTCCTGAGCCGAAACCCCCACCACCCCCAGCCATAGGCTCAATAGCCATACCTTCATCATTGCCACCACCTGTTTTTCAATGGTTCAATTTAAGCAGTTTTACCTGAAGAAAAAAACAGGCAGGATATTTTTTATTTCGTCCCGGAAGTTGAGGGAAAGGGCTTCCTGCCGCAAGGAGCGGGTTTTCGGTTTTCCTGAGCCCAAGAGCCGGAGCGGGAATCAAAACATCTTCCGCAGGTAGTGGTAAATTTCCCAGATGTCGTCCACATAATCGATGGTCTGATCGAAGCCGTAAAAATATCCGTAATTGGGCACACCCAGCTCCCAAACTTCCAGATGGAGCTTCCAATCCTTGCTGGTCAATTTGGGCAGGCAGGCTTTTACGGCCCGCCAGGTGTTGGGATCCATCCCCAGGTACTGGGCGACATCCTGGGCATCAAAAACGTGCCCCGGACCGCAATTGTAGGCTGCCAGCGCCAGTTTAATCCGCTCCTCCCGGCGGGCTTCGGGGAAATACTTCAACTGCTTGTACATGTGATAGATGCCTGCGGTGATATTTTCCCGGGGGTCTTTGGCAATGTATTCGATGTCCAACTCCCGGGTGATATCGCGCGCGGTATAGGGCATAATCTGCATCAGCCCGATGGCACCCATGTTGCTCCGCGCGTCCTCCCGAAAATGGGATTCTTTTAAAATCTGGGCCACGATCAGGCGCCAGTCCAGCCCATAGCGCTTGGAATATTTCCGAATAATGGGATAATATCGCTCGATCTTAACAAAAAAATCCCGGGGTAAACGCCGCCGCCGGAACTCCTCCAGACGCCTTTTCTCCTCGATCTTTCGTTTAACCAGAGATATAAGCGTATCCGGTTTACTGGATCCAGGCGTCTGCACTTCCTGACGACCACATCCCCCCACAAAAAGGACGGTCAGGAACAAAATCCCCAACCCATGTCGCCATCTGTGTATCATATAAAGGTTAATTTAAACTCATCCCGATAATTAATCCCACGATCAGCCCGATCATAATGAAAATACCACATACCACAACCCCCACAGCCAGGTTCCCTTTTTCCAGCTCATTCGGGATATCAAAGTGGGTGACCCGATTAAAGAGTCGGTAGGTGACGATGGCCGCCGCAATGCCCAGGATCACCCCTCCCACGGCATACAACGTATTGAGAAATAACGGAGATTCGTACCAGACCTGAAACATGCCTCATCCCTTTCGGTTATGTTGGATTATCGGATGTTTTGTCCCCAGGTTAACCCTCGATTTTCCGATGCAGCCATCCCAGAATCAGATAGGTTAATAAAGTGATAAAGACGCCTTCCAGAAACAAACCGGCTCCGATGGTTAATCCAATGGCCGATACCACCCAGATCGAGGCCGCCGTCGTCATCCCCCTCACCGATCCCCGTTCCCGAATGATCGCCCCTGCCCCCAGGAAGCCGATCCCGGTTACCACCTGAGCCGCAATGCGCGAAGGATCCACCCGAAAATCGCTTCCCACAGAAAGGGAAACGATCATAAACATACTGGACCCAATCGCCACCAGCATCTGGGTCCGGATGCCGGCGGGCTTTTGATCTTTCTCCCGTTCAAGACCAATTAATCCGCCGCATAATCCGGCCACCACGATCTTGAGGACGTTTACAAAGGCACTATCCAGCACTCTGATGAGTTCATCCATAAGCGTTTTTCTGCATATTACGAAATCTAATCCAACTTGTCAAATCTTCTCCCGATTTCCGCCCCGGCTCCCGATCCTGTTGTGGGGTTGCACCCACCCGGGGGGATGCCGTTCAGGGGAGCTCCAAACCGGTAGGGGATATGCGGCGCGACTGAAGCCCCAACCATTGATACAGCCCTTGCTGCAGGAAACCGGAGCGTTGCAGCCGGCGGATGGGGGAAGGGCTTTCCGCCCGATGGAGCAATCGGGAGAGCACACCGGCGGACTCGCAGGAGGGAAACTGCTCGTAGAGGGTTTCCAGATAGGCCTGGAACCCAAGGCTACCGGACTGACGGGCCCACAGAATCAAGAGAGGAATCAACCCGTTCAGCACGGCCTGCCGAAATCGTTGTTCGCCCAGGGCAAAGGGGCGACCCGGGGAACGCCATCGGTATAACCGGCAGATGCGGTGGTTTATCGGCTGAGGCACCGGCCGGCAAAGGCATGCCCGCCATTTCGCCATTAGTTCCGTGAACGGCAAGCGCTGCATGGCCGCTTCCAGCAGTTGTTGAAAAAGCTGATCTCCGGGATGGAGGTACAGCCAGTTTGCCAGCTGGGCCAGCCGTAAAACCGGCTGATTGACCGGCCGCAGGCGGGAAAAATGCCAATCGCTTTTTCGTAACACCGGCAGATGCCCCTGATGCCGCAACCCGCGCAACCAGTGCCGTTCTTCGGGCGAAAGTTCCTGCTCCAGCCGGGCGGGAGGTGGCAGCAGATCGGCCCGTTGGGCCAGATAAAGCCAGTACCGCCAAAGCGACAGGCCCGGGGTGTTCAGATGCTGCCGAAGGCGGGCCACCGGAACCTCCCACAACAACTGCCGAAAAGGAAATTGGTTTTTACTGTACCCCAGCGATTCGGCCAAAACGATGAACAGCGTCTCCCCAAAACCGCGTTGCCCCAACCAGGTATTCAAGCGGGTCATTTTTGCCTCCAGGCGTTGCCAGGCCAGAGAAGCCAATTCCTGAACGGAAGGGAGGCGGGACGGCAACCCCTGGGGAAGTTCGCTTTGCTCCAGACGCTGCATCTGCAAGAACCACTGTTGCACCGAAAACCGCAACTGGCGAGATAGAACCACATGCAGACAACGGGGAAGCATCCGGAGAGCAACGGCCGAAGGAGCCTCCCATATTACATGGAGCACAACCTTCCGATACCGCTGATCCTGGTGGTGCCCATGGCGAAACCAGTCGGCCGGACGAACATGGCATTCCACATCCCCCCGGCAGCGAACACCATCCACCTCGATCAGAGCATTTAAAAAATCGGGACCATTGTCATGATTCGCCTCCCCGGGATAAAGAATTCGAAGCCGACGCCCATCGAGGGTGCGCCAAATGGGCCGGGTCCATTCCCCTTGCCGGTAGGTAATCTGTACCCAGTATTCCGGGATAGCGGTTCCATGCCCAGGGTTGTCCACGCCGGCCCTCTTCTCAAAAATATTGCATTCGTAATATAATGTTCGTAATATCTCTTTCCAAATACTTTTTCGAAAAACCCCTTGACGAAAGAGCAGAGGAACCGTTTAATGAATGCGGGTAGGGTTCATTTTCCAGACTTCAAACGCAGGAGGTTGGATCATGCAAGGTGAGTCGGTTGCCCGCCGAATTGAACAGCTGATGAAGAGCCGGGGATGGACCCAAAAGGATTTAGCGGCCGCCCTGGGGGTCAGCCAGCCGGCGGTATCCCAGTATTTAAAAGGCAGAATTCCTCCGGCGCCGGTGCTTTATCAGCTGGCCCGTCTGGGCCGGACCAGTATGGAATGGATTCTTACGGGTACTTCCCGGGACCGACCGCCGGCGCAACAGGTTCAAGAACCTGGTTCCACCTACGGCAATCGGGAAACCATCCTGAGGCTGTACCAGCAGCTACCTCCGCCCTTACAACAGGCGCTGTTAACATTTTTGCACCGGCTGGTGGATCAATTGAAAACCACCGGTTAAAAATCCCGCTGAGCCAGAAACCGGGTTAATCGGTAGAGGGCGTTATCCTTGGATAGGGGTTGCACCTGCTCCAGAGCCCGCAGGCCCTGCCGCAGGTACTGTTGCACCGCCTCCCGTGTGGCGTTGAGCAAGCCCAAGCGCTCCAAGGCATCCCGAAAGTCCTGAAAACGGGTAAACTGCGAACTGCGGGCCGGATAGGCGGCGTGCAATTCCGGATGGAGCCGAAGGTGCTCATCGTACCGGATGGTCAAATACGTTTTCTTATTCATGGAGAAATCGCTGCCCACCCTTTTGCCCAGCTTTTTCGGATCGGCCACCACATCCAGCAAATCGTCCTGAATTTGGAATCCCATTCCGATATGATAACCGAACTGTTTTAAGGCTTCCACCTGATCGGCCCGGCCGTCGCCGATCAAGGCTCCCAGGTGACAGGCAACCTGAATCAGCCAGGCGGTTTTTTTCTGGATCATTTCCAGGTACTCTTGCAAGGAAACGCTTGGACGGCTTTCGAACGCTTTATCCAGTCCCTGGCCTTCACACACTTTCACCAGCGCCTCGCTAAAGATTCGGGTCACTGCCACCAGATGGGGTTCCGGGCACTTCATCAATTCCTGAAACGCCAGCCCAATGAGGGCATCGCCGGCCAGGATAGCGGTGCTGGCATCCCAGCGCACGTGAATGGTCGGTCGGCCCCGCCGCATTTCGTCCCGATCCATGATGTCGTCGTGAATCAACGTAAAATCGTGAAACAGTTCCACGGCGGCGGCCGCCGGCAAGGCGTCCTCCCACCGGCCACCCACGGTTTGGCAGGCATAGAGGGTCAATAAGGGGCGAATCTTCTTGCTGGGCGTTTCCAGAAAGTAATGAATGGGGGCCTTTAAATTATCCGGCATCTCCGGCAGGATGGCGGCCATCAGGCGTTGCTCGACCGCATCCAACAGGGGCCTGCTTTCCTCTAAAAAATTCACCAATCCCAAAAGGCTCTCTATTTAAACGAGCGAATAATTTCCAGCACTTCGGCCCGGCTGCGGGCGTGAAGCAACCGTTGCGGCACGTCGGAATCCCGAAAATTTCGGGTGATTTGTGCCAACGCTTTGATGTGAGGACCACTGGTCTCCCGAGGGGATAACACCAGAAAGATGAAGTGGGCCGGCTTACCATCCACAGAATCAAACTCGACCCCTTCCCGGCTTAAACCGAAAGCGATATAGAGGCCGTCGACGGCATGGGTTTTGGCGTGGGGCACCGCCAAACCGTTTTCCAGACCGGTGGAGAGATATTGCTCCCGTTCAATTAAATCTTCCAAGGCCTGTTGACGGTCTTTGACCTTGCCCGCCTGCACCAGCAAATCCAGAAGCTGTTCAATCACCTGATACTTGTCCGAGGCATGCACGTCCAGATCGATGAGTGATTCCGTTAACAACTCCCCTATGTTCATATGGCCTCCAGTTTAATGCAAAAATGTAATACGCCCGCCGGTTAAAAATCAAACACAATTTCAATTGTCCCCGGCCTTCCGGCGGCGGTTCCACAAACGTCACTTCAAATTGAATTACTTAAATCCCTTGTGTTCCAAATCCCTTGCTTGCTATATTGCCGGAGAACGATCACGAACGGAGGAAAGCGCTATGCCTCGGAAAATGGTAACCGTAGACGGAAACGAGGCAGCCGCTTATGTCGCCTTCAAACTCAACGAAGTCATCTCCATCTATCCCATCACACCCGCCTCTCCTATGGGAGAATGGGCCGACGCCTGGGCGGCCATGGGAGAGAAAAACATCTGGGGAACGGTTCCGGCCGTCGTTGAGATGCAAAGCGAAGGTGGCGCGGCGGGTGCTGTACATGGTGCATTGCAAAGCGGATCGCTTACCACCACATTTACCGCCTCACAAGGCCTTTTATTGATGATTCCCAACATGTACAAGATCGCGGGGGAATTGACTCCCACGGTGTTCCATATCGCTGCGCGGACTGTCGCCACCCACGCCTTGTCCATTTTTGGGGATCACAGCGATGTGATGGCCGCCCGCCAAACCGGATGGGCCATGATGCCCTCGGCTTCGGTGCAGGAAGCCCAGGACTTTGCCCTGATTGCACAGGCGGCCACTCTGGAGTCCCGCATTCCTTTTCTGCACTTCTTCGACGGTTTTCGCACCTCTCACGAAATTCAAAAGATCGAAAAACTCTCTGAAGACGACCTGCGGGCGTTGATCAACGAAGAACTGGTGCGGGCGCACCGGGAACGCGCCCTCTCGCCGGAACATCCCTTTATCCGCGGCACCGCCCAGAACCCGGATCATTTCTTCCAGGCCCGGGAAACCGTAAACCCCTACTATCAGGCCTGTCCCCAGATTGTGCAAAAGTGCATGGACCAATTTGCCACCCTTACGGGACGCCGTTACCATCTGTTCGATTACGTGGGTCATCCCCAGGCCGATCGGGTAATCGTGATCATGGGATCGGGAGCCGAAACCGTGGAAGAAACCGTTCGATACCTGGTGGAACGGGGTGAAACCGTGGGCGTGGTGAAAGTCCGCTTATACCGGCCTTTTTCGGTCGAAGCGTTTATCAGAGCGCTGCCCGCCAGTACCGCGGTGATTGCAGCCCTGGACCGCACCAAGGAACCCGGCAGCGTGGGCGAACCCCTCTACGAAGACGTTAGTTGCGCCATAAACGAAGCCCGCTTCGAAGATTACTGGCATCTGAAAACCTTGCCCCGGGTGATCGGCGGTCGCTACGGGCTTTCGTCCAAGGAATTCACCCCCGCCATGGTCAAGGGGGTATTCGACGAAATGGCCAAAGATCGGCCCAGAAACCATTTTACCGTGGGTATTGTCGATGACGTTTCCGGGACGCACATCACCTACGATCCCGCCTTTTCCATCGAGCCCGATAATGGCTTTCGGGGTATATTTTACGGTCTGGGCGCCGACGGCACCGTCAGCGCTAATAAGAACTCCATCAAAATTATCGGAGAAACCACCCCCAACCACGCGCAAGGCTATTTTGTCTACGATTCCAAAAAGGCGGGATCGGTTACCATTTCCCACCTTCGGTTTGGACCCCGGCCGATCCGGGCCCCCTACCTGATCGAACGGGCCAACTTTGTGGCCTGCCACCAGTTTCCCTTTCTGCGGAAGTACGATATGCTCCGTTTTGCCGAACCGGGAGGAACGTTCCTGCTCAATGCGCCTTACGGTCCCCAGGAGGTTTGGGAGCAACTCCCCCGGTCGGTGCAACAGGCCATTATCCAGAAAAAACTCAAATTTTACACCATCGATGCGTACCGGGTGGCCCGGCAGGCGGGCCTGGGACAACGCATCAACACCATCATGCAAACGGCCTTTTTCGCCATCTCCCATATTATCCCCAAAGAAGAGGCCATTCAAAAAATCAAAGACGCCATTGTCAAAACATACGGCAAGCGCGGAGAGGACATTGTCCAACAGAATTTCCGGGCGGTGGACCAGGCCTTGGAAAACCTGCACGAAGTGCCGGTACCGGAGAGCGCCACCAGCACCTTTGATCTCTCTCCGCCGGTGCCGGATCAAGCTCCGGATTTCGTCAAAAATGTCCTGAGCGAGATCATCGCCGGACGGGGAGACACCCTGCCGGTCAGCGCCTTTCCCGCGGACGGAACCTTTCCCAGCGGCACCGCTCAATGGGAAAAACGAAACATTGCTCAGGAAATCCCCGTGTGGGACGAAAAGACCTGCATTCAGTGCGGCAAGTGCGCCTTTGTGTGCCCTCATGCCGTTATTCGTATCAAAGTCTACCATAAAAAATACGCCCGGCAAGCCCCCAAGGGATTTAAATATACCCCAGCCAGAGGACGAGAATGGGAAGCCGATACTTATTATACCATTCAGGTATCCCCGGAAGACTGCACCGGCTGCCAGTTGTGTGTGGAGGTTTGTCCGGCCAAGAACAAAGAGAACACCCGTCTGAAGGCGCTGAATATGGCGCCCCAGGCCCCCATTCTGGAACAGGAAAAGGTCAACTGGGATTATTTTCTAAGCCTTCCAGAGTACGACCGCAGCAAGCTTAAAAAAGATTCCGTCAAAGGCTCCCAATTCTTGCGTCCCCTGTTCGAATTCTCGGGTGCTTGTGCAGGATGCGGGGAAACCCCTTACATCAAATTGGCTACCCAGCTCTTTGGCGATCGGATGATTGTGGCCAACGCCACCGGCTGTTCCTCCATTTACGGCGGCAATCTACCCACCACCCCGTGGACCTTTAACGAAGAGGGCTTGGGCCCGGCCTGGTCCAATTCCTTGTTCGAAGACAACGCCGAATTCGGCCTGGGTTTTCGCTTAACGATCGACCAGCAGCAGCGATTCGCCCGGGAATTGCTTCAGCAATTGGCCCCTCGGCTGGGGGATCGACTGGTGAACGAAATCTTACAGGCCGATCAATCCGACGAGGCGGGGATTTACCAGCAACGGCTGCGCGTACAGGCATTGAAAAAACAGCTGAAAACCATCGATGCCCCCGAGGCTCAAATGTTGTTGAGTGTGGCCGATTTTCTGGTGAAAAAAAGCGTCTGGATCATCGGAGGCGATGGCTGGGCTTACGACATTGGTTTCGGCGGGCTGGATCATGTGCTGGCCTCGGGTCGGGACGTCAACATTCTGATCATGGACACCGAAGTGTACTCGAATACCGGAGGACAGAATTCCAAAGCCACCCCCCTGGGCGCGGTGGCAAAATTCGCCGCCGGAGGTAAGCGCACGCCCAAAAAGGACATCGCCCTACAGGCCATCGGATACGGCAATGTTTACGTGGCCCGGGTGGCCATGGGGGCTAACGATACCCATACGGTGAAGGCCTTCCTGGAGGCGGAAAGCTTCCCGGGACCGTCTCTGATTGTAGCCTATAGCCATTGCATCGCCCACGGGTATAACCTGAAATACGGCCTGCGCCAGCAAAAATTGGCTGTGGACTCGGCCTACTGGCCATTGTTCCGTTATGATCCTCGAAGACTGGAAAAGGGTGAAAGCCCCTTTATTCTGGACAGCCGGGATCCGAAAATATCGTTTGAAGAATATGCATATAACGAAACCCGGTACAAGATGTTAACCAAAATCGATCCCATGACGGCCAGAGAATTGTTACAACAGGCCCAGGAAGTGGTCAACAGCCGCTGGCACTTATACAAACAACTGGCCAAGGCGTTCGAGCCCGGCAACGGGAAGGCAGCGTCCTGAACCACTTTCCGGGGATGGAAGCCCCCTTCCATCTCCAAACGGTCTTTATCAAACCAAATCATCACAAAGGGGTTTGCCAATGGACTTATCCACCCGGTACATGGGACTGACCTTGAAGAACCCGCTGGTACCGTCGGCATCACCACTGTCCAGTGAGGTCGACAATGTCCGCCACATGGAAGATGTGGGCGCCGCAGCCGTCGTACTTTATTCTTTATTCGAAGAACAGATCCATCACGAAGCCAGGGAAATCGATCATTTCCTGACCACCTTTAACGAAAGCTATGCCGAAGCCCTCAGCTATTTTCCGGAACCCGAAGAATTCAAGAACCTGCATGCAGAAGAGTACCTGGAGCACATCCGGAAACTGAAAGAGGCGGTGAGCATTCCCATCATTGCCAGCTTAAACGGGGTGTCCGCCGGGGGATGGATGAAATACGCCAGGTACATCGAAGAAGCCGGTGCCGATGCCATTGAGCTGAACATTTATTACATTCCAACCGACCCCCGGATTACCTCCCAGGAAATCGAAGCCATGTATGTGGAAGATCTGAAGACGGTCAAATCCAGCGTGAAGATTCCGGTGGCGATCAAACTCAGTCCATTCTTCACGGCTTTTGCCAACCTGGCCAAGCGGCTGGACGAGGCCGGTGCCGATGCACTGGTGCTGTTCAACCGTTTTTATCAACCGGACATCGATCTGGAGAATCTGGATGTGGTACCGGATCTCATCCTGAGCACCTCTTTCGAGATGCGACTGCCCTTGCGCTGGATCGCCATCCTTTACGGACGGCTTAAGGCCAGTCTGGCAGCTACCACGGGCATTCATACGGCCACCGATGTCATCAAAATGTTAATGGTCGGTGCAGACGTCACCATGCTGGCTTCGGTGCTCTTCCAGGAGGGCATTGACGTGATTTCGGAAATCCTGGCGGATATGCGCCGATGGATGGAAGAACATGAATACGCATCCGTCTCCCAGATGAAGGGCAGCATGAGCTATCAAAATGTGGCGGAACCTTCGGCCTTTGAACGAGCCAATTACATCAAGGTCCTGCAAAGCTTGCAATAACATCAAGGCTCGTTACATGCGCCGGATTTCGAGGTTGGGTCCGGAAACGGGTGGCCTCTCCCCGAAGCCGGAACCCCCCAATAACGCTCTGCATGGGATTGGGTTCATCGTTCAACAAGGTTTCGCCCTGTACAAACGCAGGAAGGTTGGGTTCCGGTTATCCGGGAGGTTTCTTGCACTTTCAATATCCGGTGTGAAGAACCGCACCGTTTCTGTTTCCAACAAAGCTCGTTTTGGTCCGGAACCAAAAGCAATGCTTCTTCCTGGTTGTTTAGCGCCAGGGGTATGCCGGAAAGGCAGGGTCGGGGGTCTTTTCCTACAAGTCGTTGACTGCCTGCCGGTAATCCCATAAATTGAGACCTGGTGGAACAAAACAGGAGGTTGACCAATGACGCTCGACGATCGATGGCAATCGGTGGCGGTGCTGGGTGCGGGGGGGAAAATGGGAAGCGGAATTTCGTTCCTCCTGGCCCGGGAAATGACGCTGCAAAAACTGAATCCCGAAAATGCGGGCAGAACCTATCGATTGTATCTCATCGACGTGAATCCTGAAGCCCTGGAGGGACTACAACAATATCTGAAGAAGCAAGCCGGTAAATTCGCCCAAAAACAGTCCGATCGGTTGCGAGAAATTTACCGGAAACGCGGGAGCGAGCTTTCCGAGGATGCTTTGATAACCCAGTTTACCCGGGACTTAATGGGTTTGTTGAGGCCCACCACCCGTCTGGAAGATGCCGCCGATGCACACATGGTGTTTGAAGCCATTATCGAAAATATCGAGATCAAGGCCCGGGTGTTTCAACAACTCCGGGAGCAGTGCCCGGAAACCACCGTTTTCTTCAGCAACACTTCTTCCATTCCCATCAAACTGCTGAATCAGAAGGCGGGACTGGAGGGCCGGTTGATCGGCTTCCATTTTTACAACCCGCCGGCGGTTCAGAAGCTGGTGGAAATCATCATTCCCGAACCCGTTCGTCCGGAATTGCCCGAGCTGGCCTACGCCCTGGGACGCCGCCTGGGCAAGAAATTGATCCCTTCCAACGACGTGGCGGGTTTTATCGGTAACGGCCATTTTATGCGGGATGGACTTCATGCCATGCAAGAAGTGCAGCGGCTTCAAGGCGAATTTCATTTTGTGCAGGCCGTCTACATTATGAATCGGGTCAGTCAGGATTTTTTGATCCGACCCATGGGTATCTTCCAGTTGATCGATTACGTGGGACTGGACGTTTTTCAGAGCATCTTAAACATCATGAATCCTTATTTCCCCGAAGAGCAGCTCCACAGCGGCCTGATCGACGAACTGGTCGCCCGCGGAATACGGGGAGGGCAATACCCTGACGGGCGTCAGAAGGATGGATTCTTAAAATACGAGGACGGTAAACCTGGGGCCATCTACAATCCAGAAACGGGAAAATATCTGGCCTTTGCCGAGGGGAACTGGAAATCGGAGGCTGACGCCAGACTGGGGGCGCTTCCCCGGACCTGGGCACCCTGGAAGGCTTTGTTGAAAGACCCGGATCGAGATTCCCGACTGAGTCAATACTTTCAACAACTGAAACAGATGAATACTCTGGGGGCGCAACTGGCCCTGCGGTACCTGAGGCGTTCCAAAGAAATCGGAGAAAAGCTGGTTGCCGACGGCGTGGCGCAATCCGCAGAAGATGTCAATGGGGTTCTCATGCACGGATTCTATCACCTATACGGGCCGATCAACCATTTCGTCTGAAACAGAACGGCCGTAAGCTACCGATCCCGCGGCGGCCTCGTTATTCGGAAGCGGCTTCCCGGGGCCGATAGTCAGGATCCATTTTGGGAATGCAAGTGGGACAAATGCCATGGGAAATGGTGATGTTGGTGCGTCGGCGCAGGTATTCGGATACATCCATCCATTTCTCTTCCGGGGTGTACACGCTGTTGCAATAGGAACACATATGGATGAACCCTCCCAGCGTCTCCACATCGGTCAGGGCTTCCTGCAGCTGTCGATTATACTCCCGCAATTGTTTCTGATAGGCAATGATCCGTTTGCCGACCATCAAACGGAATTGCAATTCCTGTTCACAAACGGGCTTGGTTAAAAAATCATCCGCGCCGGCCTTCATACCCTCCCGAAAATCTTCCGGAGAGTTGCGCCGGGTCAGCAGAATACTGTAAATATAATGCAATTCCGAATGCTCCCGTACGAAACGCAGCAAATCCAGCCCGTTGACCCGCGGCATCAACCAGTCCGCAATGAGCAGATCAAAATCGCCGTTCACCAACATTTCCTGGGCCATCAGACCATCGCCGGCGGTCTGACACCGATACTGCCAGCTGCTTAGCAATTGGGTCAAATACAGGCGGGTGGCGCGATCATCATCCACGATCAACACGTTCATCGGAAACAAACTCCATGGTTTCTTATCCCCGGGCTTCATCCCTGATTCCCCCATTGTTTTTGATAAGATACGCCAGTGGTGTGTTTTACCCTGTGCGCTGGCGCAAATGCACCGCCATTCGGTTACCCTTCGGAAACGTCCAACCGAGGTTTCACCCTTGTAACCCGTACCGGAGATTTCGGACAGGCCACCGTGATCCATAAAACGCCGTCCGAAGGGAAGCAATGCCGCATTTGCGGAAAACGGCCGGGACGGCGGTCAGACACCCGTTGCTTATGGGGGGCTTTCATCATCCCCCCACTCGAAGGCTTACAGATAGAGGTCCATCAGGGCGCCCAGGAGGTTGTCCGCACCTTGCATCACCTTTTGTTCGAGGGATAAACGAATGATTTTTTCGGCCATTTCCTGATGGGTTTGCTGGGCCTGTTGCAGGACCCGCATCATTTCCTGATTCTGTTGCACCACACGAGTCGTGGCTTCCCTGACATCCATGGTTCCATCCCTGGATTTTATTTTCATTTATCGGAACCCCCGTAAGCCGACTTTAGCCGGGGACACCCGGAATTCCGGGGATGGGTTTGCCCGTCTTGCTTTATTGGGTTCCGGGGAGGTCGGCCGCAATGGTTTTCGGAAAGAAAGTAGATCGGGGGGCCTCCTTCCAGCCCCTCTAAGAACCGAGGAAGCGCACCATCCGGCCGCCAACGGAACGGGACCTTTCGTTGAACGACGGGGTCACCTGCGTCCGGGGTACTGCTCCAAGGCCCGCTCCAGAATTTCCATGGAACGTCTCATGGCCGGAACATTCAGGACAAAAGCGATACGCACTTCATCCTTTCCCAGCCCCGGGGTGGCGTAAAACCCATTTGCCGGTGCCAGCATGAGGGTTTCCTCCCGGTCGTGAAAATCCCTCAACAACCAGGCGGCAAAAGCATCGGCGTCATCCACGGGCAATTTGACGATGGTGTAAAACGCTCCCCTGGGTTTGAGGCCAAAGACCCCGGGGATTTTCGCCAACGCATCGAAGACGACATCCCGACGGCGCCGATACTCTTCGACCACCTGATTCAGATAGCTTTGGGAAGCTTTCAATGCGGCGTTGGCCGCCATCTGGTCCAGCGTGGGAGGAGACAAGCGCGCCTGTCCAAATTTTAACGCCGCTTCCAGAACCTCTGTATTGCGCGTCACCAAACATCCCACCCGAGCACCACAGGCACTGTAGCGTTTGGACACACTATCCAGAACGATGGTACGCTCTTCCAGGCCTTCCAGCGTAAGAATGGAATGGTGAGTGGCTCCATCGTACACAAATTCTCTGTAGACTTCGTCGGCCAGGAGAAAGAGATCGTATTCCAGTACCAGGCGCCGCAACCGCTGCAGTTCCTCCCGGGTGTAGACGTATCCGGTCGGATTGTTGGGATTGCAAATCAAAATCGCCCGGGTGCGCGGCGTAATACGGGCGCGAATTTCGTCATCCGGAGGCAGTTGAAATCCCTCTTCAGCACTACAGGTCAATGGGACCACCCGAACCCCCGCCTGCACCGCAAAACCATTGTAGTTGGTATAAAACGGCTCGGGGACCATGACTTCATCGCCGGGATCCATCACCGTCATCAAGGCAAAGATAATGGCCTCGCTCCCCCCCGTGGTCACCAGAATGTGCTCTTTTTCAACCGGAATACCAAACTGTTGATAATAGTGCGCCAGGTTTTCCCGATATTCCCAGATACCGCCCGAGTGACTGTATTCCAGCACCCGAAGGCCGTGGTGGGCATAGGCATCCAGCATTTCCTGGGGGGTGGGGATATCCGGCTGTCCTATATTCAGATGATACACCCGAATACCCCGCCGTTTGGCATCCTCGGCATAGGGCACCAACTTACGGATCGGAGAAGGGGGCATTATTTGGGCCCGCCGGGAAATCGTGGCCATATACGCTCCTTCCTGCTACGGGTTAAAACTTGGTTACCTGTTCTTCCTGGATGCTTCCCAGATAGCGCAAAGCCTCATCGGCGCTGTCATATACATAGGTCAACCAGTGTTCATAGCGGGGCAGCCGCCCGTGCACAACCTCGGTATAGCGTCGGGCCAGCCGACGGGTGATGGGGCCGGGACGCCCATCCCCGATCGCATATTCCGGCCATTTTTTCGGTTCAACAGACGTGTCCCGCCCATCGGTAACGCGGGCGATCGGGGTGACCTCGGCCGCGGTGCCGGTAAAAAAGGCCTCATCGGCGGTAAAGAAATCGGTTACCGTGATGGGGGCTACCCGTACTTCTATCCCCATGTCCCGGGCCAGCTCCAGAATGGTACTCCGGGTGATGCCTTCCAGAATGGACTCCTGATAATCATTGGTGTGCAACGTGCCATCCTTTACCAGGATGATATTTTCACCCGGGCCCTCGGCAATGCGGCCTTCCATATTCAAGAACACCCCTTCATCAAAACCCAATCGACGGGCATAAGTGGCCCCGATATTGGACTGCACGTAAAGACCACCCAGCTTTGCCCGCAAATCGATTTGAGAGATGTGCCAGCGTTTCCAGGGCAACAACAGCACGTGGACACCCAATTGCTTTCCTTCTTCACCCAGATAAGCGCCCCAATTCCAGCACCCGATGCTCAATTCGACGGGAGAAGCCTTGGGCACCAGACCCAGATTCCCGTAGGCAAAAAACAGGTTGGGACGAATATAGGCGCTCCGCAATCGGTTTTCGCGTAACACCGTCTTAATGGCTTCAACAATTTCGGCTTTGGTAAAAGGCACTTCCATATTCAACGTTTTGGCGGAGTGAAAGAACCGATCCAGATGCTCCGACAGGCGGAAAATGGCCGGACCGCGCTCGGTATTATAGGCCCGAATCCCTTCAAAAACCGAACTACCATAATGCAGCGCATGAGACATGACATGCACCGGAGAGGTATTCCAATCATACAATTTTCCATTGTGCCAATATTTCTGGGCACCCGGAAAGAAGCGCGTATCAAACATGACGTGTCTCCTTTATTTTTCGATTCACTTCACACAAGATACTTCCTCACACACACCCGAAAGCACTCCACTGCTTTCTACATTATCGGTGTTCCCCGTTCAACCTGTGCCCTTTCTTTTCAAAACATTCATTTTACTCCCATGGGTTTAAAATAAAAAAAGCCTGGTTCTGATCCCCAGGCTCTGTGGGTGCGGTAAAAGGTGTTCTGATAAAAAAACACAATAAAATCAACATCCTATAATTCACCATTGCCCTCTCCCATGGCATTTTAGATGTTCCCCCAGAAAAAGTCAAGCCAAATCGAAATTTATCCTTCCATTTGCGATATTCCCCTGTTGCATTTATTATTTGACCGTTTTATTTTTGTGAAACCTGGAGGTCGTAATGAGTTATACCGGAAAGGGACGGATTCCGGTGCTGCTGATTTTGGTGATGTGCGGTCTAACCTTCGCAGGGGATGTTATCCTGTATACCCTCCCATCTCAGCAACGCCCTCCGGGCCACCCGGAACACTATCGTCACCGATTTCCAAAGCATGGCATTGTCGACCTTTCCGACAACTGGCAAATTCTTTCGGACAGGGCCGATACTGCCCGGGGAACGATCGATCTACCCATCGCTTACGAAGGAAGAAAACCCCTTGTTCTCCGTCGGATTGTAGCGCTGAACGCCCGCGCAACCAGCATTCATCGCCTTCGGCTGCAACCTCTTGGTGGTCAGTATCGCATTTTTCTGAACGGCACTCCCCTGCCGGTGCACCTCCTTCCGTATGCCGAAAACGTGTTGGTGTTGCCCAACCCTTTGCTCCGGCAAGGGAACAACCGGCTGGAAATCCAGTTCCTCCCGTATTCCGCGATCCGGAGCACGATGCCGGCCTGGCTGCCCATCAATCTACCCCGGCTAAACAGCGGCCTGATGGGTGTGGTGCTGGAAACCATTGGGCCTCATCAGATTCTGGAAGCCGATTACCGGGGATTTTTTCCGGACAGTCAACAATTCGTTTACACCGGTACCCTCCGGTTCGCTGCATTGTCCAGGTTCCCGAGGGAAGTCCGGTTAACCCTCCGCCTTTGGGAGGGCGACCGTCTGCTGAAAGAACGGCGTTTTCGTCTGGCCCCTCCAGTTCCGGAATTGTTTCGGCTTCCTGAAGACACCATCCCCGCGCCTCCGCCCTGGCAGCCCCAGCATCCGCGGAGCTACTGGATAGAGACCCTCCTGGACACGGGGAACACTCCGCTGGAGCGGGTGCGGACCCCCATCGCCGTTCGTCACTTCCGGGTGTCCCCTTCCGGATTCGAACTGAACTTTCGAGAAACCGTCATTCGCGGCTTGAACTATGTATACCAGAGCCGCGAAGGAAGCCAGTTGTTCGATGCCCAACAGGTGCGTACCGATCTGCTCTGGATCAAGAACCAGGGATTCAATGCCGTACGACTGCCTCTGCATCCCCTTCCAGAAACATTTTTTCAAATCTGTGACGAATTGGGGTTGCTCTGCTTTGTCGATTTACCCCTGGTTTATCCCAGCAACGCTTTCTCTTCCCTCGCGGTCGGCGATACCGCCTGGTCGGCCTACTATCGCTATGCTCAATCGCTGGCCCAGCGATATAACGCTGTGGTGGGCATCGGGCTATCTTTTTTTCTGGACGCCTCCTCCCGGGCGGCCGGGCAATGGGTGCAACGCTTTGTGAAATCGCTTCCGCCCTCCCGGCTCCCGCTCTACCTGAACACATCGATGCCGATGGCCCAACCCCCCGAAGGGATCGACTTTCTGATTGTGGAACTGCTGGAACGGAATCAAATTCCCCTGCAACTGGCGGACCTGGAATCCCGGCAGGTATCCGGACCGCAGCTGCCCTCCGGATACTCCAAATCGTTCTCCTATCGAGTGGACTCCACCACCGTCATCCACGACCTCTTACAAATGGCCAATTTACTATACCGGGTTCGCAAAAGCCTGGGGGAGGGAAAACTCCCGGGACACTTCGCCCCGGTGTACTCCGATTTTTACCTCCAATTTCCTTCGTTGCAGAACGGCTTTCAGCAGGATTTTTATCTGAACCGCATCGGTATGGTGACCCTTTCTCGCTCTCCCCGGCAGATGCTTGCCGGAAATCTGCGGAGCGGACTCACCGACGCCGGCGGATTGAGCCTGGTCATTTCGGAGGCCCGGGGGGCCCACTCCTATCTGTACATCCTGGTCGGTCTGGTCAACTTCTTCCTGTTCCTGATCGCCTATCGGCGGTTCATCAACTTCCGGCACAACATCAATTACGCTTTCCGCAAACCCCACGGCTTTTTTGTCAATCTACAGGAACGCATCCTGATTCCCAGAGCCCAAACCCTGTTCCTGATGCTGATCCTGTCTGTAAATGGAGCCATCATCCTTGGTTCGATTATGTTTTTTTTCCGAAACAATCTGCTGGCAGATTATTTGCTCTCGGTTGTCTTTTTTCATCCGGAATTGAAATCCTGGATCGCCGATTTAATCTGGAACCAGGGGCTGTTTTTACTGGTAGGAACGGCCTGGCTTGCGGCTGTTTTCTTTTTGCTGGCCATTCCGATCAAGCTATTGGGTCTGCGCCGGCGCCACCGGGTAAAATGGCGTCAGGCCTGGTCGGCCAGCGTGTGGGCGGCGGTGCCCTTCCTGTTCCTGGTACCCTTAGGGGCTTTCGTATACAACCTGCTGATTACGATGAAATCCTATTGGATTCTCATCGGCATCCTTGTATATTTTCATATCTGGTACTATTTCAGGTGGATCAATGGCATCCGGGTTTTAACGGACCGGTTGTACGGCAGGCTGTTTTTTGCCTTTACGGTGCTCCTGCTGGGGGGGATGGTTCTGGTCGTCTGGTTATATCAACACCAGGTGCGTTTGCTGGATCATCTAACATTTATTTACCACCTGTACACGTATTATCATTAACATGGAAAGCCGGAACGGGTAAGCGGCGGACGCGAATCGATGTATTTGTCTAAACTGGAAATATTGGGTTTTAAATCGTTTGCCCAGAAGACGGTGTTCAAGTTTGAGGACGGGCTGACCGCCATCATCGGACCGAACGGCTGCGGCAAAAGCAACATTGTGGATGCCATTCGCTGGGTATTGGGTGAACAGCGTCCTTCCGTTCTCCGCTGCGAGCGCATGGAGAACTTGATCTTCAATGGCACCACCCGCCGCAAGCCACTGAACTTCGCCGAGGTTTCCCTTTACATCGAGAATAATAAGAAAATTCTACCCTCGGAATACAGCGAGATCAAAATCACCCGTCGGCTGTATCGATCGGGCGAGAGTGAATACTTGATCAACAATCAGAAGGTGCGCTTGCTGGATATCATCAATTTGTTTGCCGATACCGGTATGGGGGCAGACGCCTATTCGGTCATCGAACTGAAGATGGTGGAAGAGATTTTAAGCGAAAACACCGAGGAGCGACGCCGACTCTTCGAAGAGGCCGCAGGCATTAAAAAATACAAGATGCGGCGCAAATCCGCTTTACGAAAACTGGAAACGACCCGGCAGGAACGAACTCGTCTGAACGACATCATTGCCGAGGTGCAAAAAACGGTCAATTCACTGGCCCGCCAGGTGGGCAAAGCCCGACGGTACCATGCCTACAAAGAACAAATCAAAGAAAAAGAATTACTGTCGGCACACCTGAAAATTCGTGCTTACGAAATGGAACTGGTACCGCTTCGGGAAGAGTACACACAAATCGAACGCACCCGGGAAAAATTGAACCAGGAATTGCGCACCGGGGAAGCCCAACTGGAACAACTGGAAGCTCAAGCCGCAGACATGGAACATCACTATCGGGAAGCGGCCGCCCAACTGCAAAAAGCAGAGGAACGAATCCAGGAGCTGCGCAGTCAGGTTCAACTTCGCCAACAAAAGATCGACTCCCTCAGGGAACGCATTCAGCAACAGGAACAAGAGGCTCAACAACTTCGCCAACGCCAACAATCTCTGGAAAATGAAAAACAACAGCTGGTCCAGCAGCAGACCCGGATAACCCGGCAACTGACGGAATTGCAGAAGGCGTACCGGGAAACGGCCAATAAACAGCTGGAAGCCGAAACGGCCTACCAGAAAGATCGTGAAATGTACCAGAAGTTTATGCAGGAAAATTTGCGCCACCTTCAGGAAAACAAGACTCTAAAAGAAAACTTCCAGCACATTGGGCTGGAAAAAAAATCGCTTCGGGAACAGATCCGACGGCTGGACGAACAGTTCACTCACAATCAGGAAATCGTGACCGGATTAAAACAACACCATCGGTCATTGGAAGAGGAGCAACAATCCCTCGAAGAAGAACACTCCCTCTATCAACAGAAACTGAGCCGATTGAAAAACCAACTGGAACAGCAGCAATCCAAGCGGGAGCAATTGCATCGCCAGCTCCATACCCTCGAGGGGGAGCGGGAGAAATTAAAAAACGAGCGGGAATTTCTCGAAAAACTGATACGGAATTATGAAGGGTTTTCGGAAACGGTCCAGTACGTCATGTCCCACCGATCCAACTTTCGGGGATTGATCGATACGCTGGCCAACCTGGTGGAAAGTCCGCCGGAGTACCAGGTAGCCGTAGAAAGTTATTTAGCCGAGGTAGCCAATTATATTCTGGTGGAACAACTGGATACCGCCCGCCAAATTCTTCGGCACATTCGTCGGGCCAATAAGGGCCGCCTAACCCTCTTGCCGCTGCCTTTGCTCAACACCCATAATCATCGGTGTAACGGGAGGTTCCCCCCCGCCAACGGGAAATCCAGGCCTTTGAAGGAGATCGTTTCCTGCCAACCCGATTATCGACGCTTAATGGATCTCCTGTTCGAGGCGGCTTATTTAGTTCCCGACATCGACACCGCCATCCGATACCACCAGGAATATCCCGATTGCACGTACGTAACCCCGGAAGGCGAAATAATCGGTCAATGGGGCAATATCACCGCTGGGGGACGGATTAACGGCGCAAGTTTAATCGGTCGAAAGCGTCAATACCAGGAGGTGCAACAAGCACTGAGTGCCCGCGAGTCCGACCTTCAGGCCACCCGGAACCAACTGGCCACGGTTCAGGCAGGCATCAAATCCGCGCGTAACCGGATACGGGAATTCGAGGAGCTTTTGGATTCCGTTTCCCGCAAAAAAATAGCCGTGGATAAACAACTGGCCCAGGTGCAATACGAGTTGCAGCGCCGACAGGAAATTCAGGCCGACATTCAGGCGGAAACGCAGCATCTCCAGGCCAGGATAGAAGCACTGGAAACAGAGGAACAGCAACTTCTTCCGCGGATTGAACAATACGACTCCCGAGTTCAGAGTTATCAGACCCAGGAACAACAGCTGCGGCACCAGCAGGAACAAAGCGAATCCCGTTTCAAAACGTTACAGGAGCGCACTCAACAACTTCAAATGGAAATTTTGCAACTGACGGCCCGGGAAAAAGAAATCCGCCAGCGTATCGATTTTGTACAGCAGCAACGGGGAGATACCGATCAACGCCTGGAGCAAAACCGAAATGCCTGCGAAGATAATCAGCGCCGCATTCAGCGCCTGACCCGGGAAATTCAAGAAGTGGAGCGCCGCCTGACTACGCTGTATGCCGAGCACGATAAAGTTGAGAACCACAAAAACCAGATAGAACAACGGTTTCAAGAGCTGCGCTCGGAGATTCACATCAAAGAAGAAGGGTTTAAAAAGAAAAACCGTTTGCTGAACCAGGCACAGGATCGATTACAAAAACTCCAGATGCGGATGCAAGAGCTGGAGCTTCGCAAGGAAAGCCAGTTGGACCAGCTCCGGGAAAAATACGGAACGCCCTTACCGGAGGTACCGCTCCAGGAAGCCGAAGGGGCCACCCTTTCGGAAATTCAAGAAGCGATTCAGCAATTGCGCCGGAGGCTGGAGAGCCTGGGTGAGGTCAATCCCCTGGCCATCAAGGAACACGAAAAAGAAAAAGAACGCCTGGAATTTCTCAAATCTCAGCTGGCGGACCTTCTGGATGCCGAACACCAGCTGCTGGAAACCATCGGTAAACTGAATCGAACGGCTCAAAGGCAATTCATGGAAACTTTTGAAAAAATACGCCATCACTTCAAAAAGGTGTTTCGCGAATTCTTTGAAAATGGGGAAGCCGATCTGTACCTGGTGGAAAAGAAAGACCCCCTGGAATCGAACATCGAATTTTCCATCAAAATAAAAGGGCGCCGACTGAACACCCTCTCCTCTTTATCTGCGGGAGAAAAAACTCTTACAGCCATCTCCTTGCTGTTCGCCATCTATCTGGTCAAGCCCAGTCCTTTCTGCATCCTGGATGAAGTCGATGCTCCCCTGGACGATGTCAACATCTCCCGCTTTTCCCATGCCCTGAAACAGTTTGCCCATAATACCCAATTCATTCTGGTAACCCACAACAAACGCACCATGGAAGCCGCCCAAACCATGTACGGCGTTACCATGGAAGAACCCGGTGTCTCCAAAGTGGTATCGGTTCGACTGGACTAAATCCCAAGCCCGCCTCTTTCAACGATGACAGGATCGACTCCAAATGTTTTATTGTTTATACAAAAATCGACTGATCCTATCTAACGGAAGGAACCTGATGACGGCCTCAAGGTTAACTCTAATAAATAAACTCTTAAGGGTCATGATGAACCGGAAGGTTATTGGCCCAGCAATCGTTGTCAGCGTATGGGTTCTTTTTTTCCTCTCCCCTTCGGTTCGGGCACAAATGGAAATCCTTCCCTTGCAGGTCGATCATGCCATCTTCAGGGCGGAGGGCAACGAAGCATTTTTGGAAATTTACCTGGCTTTTCCGCAGGATCGTTTCCTCTACCAGGTGAAAGATACGCTTCAGTATTCCACCTTCGAAATCTTTTATTACGTGTATCAGGGCGAAGAGGTGATCCAAGAGCACACCAAGGAATTTGAGAACGTTCTGAAAGCCGGGCAGCTCATTCCCGAGGGGCGTCAGTTTTTAGATGCTCAGATATTCAAGTTACCCGCCGGGAGCTACAAAGTGCTCGTTCGGGTGGAGGATAAAAGGTCCGGTCGGTTCGGGGAGTATATTTTCGAAACCACCATTCCCCAATTTTCGGGAACGGAACTTCAGTTAAGCGACATCGAACTGTGCTCGCGCATCTTTAAAAACCAGACCCGTACGGTGTTCAGTAAAAACCAACTCACCCTCATCCCCAACCCGGGCTGTGTGTACGGAATACAGCTGCCCGTGGTATTTTATTACGCCGAGGTCTACAATTTAACGTATTCACCCAGCCAGGAGACCTTTTACGAAACCCAGCTTCTGATAACCAACAAAGATGGTGAGGTCATCCGGGAGTATCCGCCCCGTCAGCATCGTACACCGGGCACCAGCGCCGTGATTGCGGGCGGACGCAACGTGCTGGCTTTAAAACCGGGAACCTACTTTTTGAAAATCCGGGTCTCCGATCTGGCTTCGGGGAAGAGCACCGTCAAGATGAAGCGCTTTGTTCTGTACAAACCGGTTAAGCAGCAGGAACCGGTGGTAGCCGTGAATTCCCAGAAGCGCGATGATCTTCTGCGGTCGTACTACGCCCGATTGACCGAGGAAGAACTCGATCGGGAGTTTGAGATGTCCAAATACATTGCCACCAAGGATGAAATCGACATTTACAAGACGCTCAACGAAGAAGGGAAACGGACATTTCTGGTGGCATTCTGGGCCCGGCGGGACCCAAACCCCCGCACACCGCAGAATGAATTCCGAAACGATTATTTCGATCGGCTGAACTTTGCCAATGCCCAGTGGTCCAGCAACCGTAAGGAAGGCTGGCAAACCGACCGGGGCCGGGTATTGCTCCTATACGGTCGACCTTCCGAAATTGAACGGCACATCATGCGGGTAAACCAGAAGCCCTATGAAATCTGGTATTATAACGACCTGGAAGGGGGGGTATCTTTTGTGTTTGCAGATATCGAAGGGTTTGGAGAGTTTCAGCTTCTTCATTCGACATACAGCAAAGAAATTCATCAACCGGGCTGGAAAAGCCTGGTATCCCCCCTAAAACGGGAAGGAGAAAACGACGAAGAAATTTACATGGATTATCCCCGTTAACATCGCCTTGATCCAGGGCGGGTAAACCCTGCGGATTGGTTCCGCCGAGGGAAGGTTCATTCCTCATATCCCAGTTCATTACGCAGATAGTGATCGAAATTCTTCCGGGAAAAATGGTCGATGGCCTTTCTGGCCGCCTCTTGCACCCGGGGATCGGGGTGGAGGCTGTATTTCTGAAGAATTTCTCCCAGGTTTTCCGTCTGGTTGATATTGGCCAGCGCCAGCAGGGCATAGGAAAGCACTTCCGGATCCGGATGCCCCAGAATGCCTTCGATTCTGCGGGCCAATTGCGCCGACCGGGAGGAGTAACTGGCGCTGATGGCCTCCATCAACAGGGCCTTATCGGTTTCCGGAGTGATGAAACGGGCCAATTCGGCTTCCCAATATTGGGGGTACTTTCCCATGGCATGAAGCGCGACTAAGCGGGCCGACTTACGTTGATGTTCAATGAAACCACCAATCCATTCCCGCACCACGGGCAAAAAACCCAGATCACTCAAAGAGGCCAGCGCCGCCTCGCGTACCTCCATGGATTCCAGCTCATCTTCCACCAACCCCAAAAGCAAATTCTTTACCCTCAAATAATCATCCCGAAGCCGTTCCTGCTCCATTTCCATCCAATCCTCGGCATACTCAAAGTCGGCCTCCGCTCCCGCAACGTCTTCCAATTGTTGTTCCACCCCTTCACGAATGACTCCCTGCAGGGACTGAATGGCCGCTTTACGAATGGCGACGTTGGGATCCGCTTCCACCATTTCGATCAGCAGATCCAACACATAGGGTTCAAACAAACAGCCTTCGGCCGCTAATGCCGCACCGCCTCGTACACGGTCATCCGGCGATTGCAAATGTTGCCGTATAAACTCCACGCTGTCCGCACCATAATCCTCCTGTTCCCGTATGCGAGACAATTCGTCCAAAATCTCCCGCCAGCGGGGGTCTTCCTGATAGGTCGGGGCCGTCATGGATCTTTTCTCCTCTTTGCTGAATTCATCACCACCCTACCCCTAAACTTACATTAAAGTTCCCTTCAATGCAGCTTTTTTCAACAGGTTGCTTCAAGGCCGGCGACCGATTCTGTATGAATCGACAATCCAGGGGGGAGGATCGATTTTGCACCGGAGGAATCTATTATCCTCACAGGCCGTTAGAAAAACGGGGTCTGGATGGGCGGTTGCCTGGGGTCGGGTTTTCTCCTAAATTAACACGTTTTTAAAATGGAAAGTGCATGGCCGAATCGATAATCATCCAAGGGGCTCGGGTCCATAATCTCAAAAACATTGATCTGGAAATTCCACGGAATAAACTGGTGGTCATTACGGGGCCCAGTGGATCGGGAAAATCCAGCCTGGCCTTCGATACGCTGTATGCCGAAGGGCAACGGCGGTACGTGGAGTCTCTGTCCACCTACGCCCGGCAGTTTCTGGAACGCCTACCCAAACCCGATGTGGACTTCATTTCGGGCATCTCCCCGGCAATAGCCATTGAACAGAAAAACCGCACCACCAGCCCTCGTTCCACGGTGGGAACAGTGACCGAAATCTACGATTTTCTTCGACTTCTCTTTTCCCGGATCGGGCACACTTTCTGTCCCCGATGCCATCAAGAAGTAACCAAAGACCATCCCGAAGATGCCTGGAACTGGATTTCCCATTTGCCGGAAAACAGCCGTTTGTACATCAGCTTTCCCTTACGAAGTGACCGTATCCAGGACTGGAAAGCCGAAAAACAGCATCTGCTCAACCAAGGTTTTCTAAGGGTCTGGATTCACGGAGAGATCCGATTACTGGACACCGTGGAGCCCGAAGCGCTTGCCCAGGCGGACGTCCGGGTGGTGGTGGACCGCATCCAAATCCACGTTCCGCTGGATCGGGCACGCATTATAGATTCTCTGGAAACCGCCTTCGAGGCCGGTGAAGGTTACCTGACGCTATTTACCGAAGAGGGAGCCCTCCGGCGTTTCAACCGAAATTTTGAATGCAGCCAATGCGGGCTCCGTATGCTGGAACCGGAACCCCGTTTATTTTCCTTTAACAATCCCTACGGAGCCTGTCCGGGATGCCAGGGTTTTGGCGATATGATGGATATTGATCTTAACAAAATAGTGCCCGATCGATCCCGCACTTTACGTGACGGCGCCATCGTTCCCTGGAACACCCCGCGTTACCGCGGATATTATCAGGCCTTGTTGACCGTAGCGCGGCGGTATAAGATTCCCATCAACGTCCCCTTCGAGCGGCTGGATGCCGAGGCCCTTCACGTGATCCTTAACGGCATAGACGAATTTCCCGGTATTCGGGGGTTTTTTAAACGCCTGGAAAAGAAAAAATACAAAGTGCACATTCGGGTGATGATCGCCCGATACCGCAGTTACTTTACCTGTACCATGTGTCGAGGGGCTCGTTTACGCCCCGAAGCCCTTCAGGTTAAAATCGATGGTCTGCACATTGCCCAGCTGACCCGGATGAAGATCGATGAACTGTTCCAATTTTTCCAGCGCCTGCAGTTGTCTTCCACGGAAGCACGCATTGCGGAGCAGCTGCTCAAAGCAATCCGTTCCCGTCTCAAATACTTGCTGGATGTGGGTCTAAACTATTTAACCCTGGACCGCCGGGCCAATACGCTGAGCGGAGGCGAGTTTCAGCGGATCAATCTGGCCACCGCCCTGGGATCTTCCCTCACCAGCACCCTTTACGTGTTGGATGAGCCCACTGTGGGGCTCCACCCCCGGGACACCCACCGCCTGATCCGCATTTTACAGGCGTTGCGGGACTCCGGTAACACCGTTGTGGTGGTGGAACACGACCCGGCAGTTATCCAGGCGGCCGATCACCTGATCGATCTGGGTCCCGGTGCAGGCGAACAGGGCGGACGAGTCGTCTTTACCGGCAACCACGCGCAAATGCTCAAAAGCGGCTCCGGTTTGACAGCGGCCTACCTACGGGAAGAGAAACAGATTCCCGCCCGAACCGAGTTTCGTTCGGGAACCGGCCGGTACCTCACGGTCGTGGGCGCCCGGGAACACAACCTGAAAAACATAACCGTGAACTTCCCTCTGGGCATGCTGGTGTGCGTCACCGGAGTCTCCGGGTCCGGCAAAAGCACGCTGATCGACGACGTTTTGTACCAAGGCATCCGGCGCTCCAAAGGTCAATATCAGGGAAAAGTCGGGGATCACGACGCCATTCGAGGACTCCATTACCTTTCCGGGGTGGAAATGGTGGATCAATCGCCCATTGGTCGCACCTCCCGTTCCAATCCGGTCACCTACATCAAGGCTTTTGATGAAATCCGCAAAATTTTTGCGGGCACGCCGGCGGCCCGGGCCCGGGGATACACTCCCGGCCACTTTTCCTTTAACGTGCCCGGAGGGCGTTGTGATGTTTGCCGGGGCGACGGCGAATTAGTGATCGACATGCAATTTTTGGCCGATGTTCACCTGATTTGCGATGCCTGTAAAGGCAGACGCTTTAAACCGGAAGTGCTGACCGTCCACTACCAGGGGAAAACCATTCATGACGTCTTGAACATGACCGTCGACCAGGCGATGGATTTTTTCGCCCGGCATCCCCGGGTGACCCGAAAACTCAAGGTATTGCAGGAGGTGGGACTGGGATACCTGCGACTGGGACAACCGGCTCCCACACTATCCGGCGGCGAGGGTCAACGGCTCAAGCTGGCAGCGCATCTGACCCGCAACACTCACCGCAATTTTTTATACCTTTTCGACGAACCGACCACCGGATTGCATTTCGACGACATCGCCAAGCTGCTGCGGGCCTTCGATCAATTGATCCAAGGCGGAGCCTCGGTCATTATCGTCGAGCACAACCTGGACGTGATCAAACAGGCAGACTATATCATCGATCTGGGACCGGAAGGAGGGGACCGGGGCGGAGAAGTAGTGGCTGCAGGAACACCTTTGGAGGTGGCTCAGCATCCCACTTCGACCACCGGACGGTTCTTGCGCTCGATTTACGAAAAGGCCGGTGTTCGGGTGGCGTAATGCTTTTTCCCTTCTGCCCGGATGGCGGAAGGGCGAAACTCATTCATACTTTCGTTGAAACGCCGCCACTTTGAATTTATATTTCGATGGTTGTGTTTGATTGAAATTCACGAATAGTCGAACCGAACCACTATCAAACATGGAGAATCCATAATGAAATTCCATCCGGGTCATTTTGTGGTGGTTTTTGGGGGTGCCTGTGCAGGCGCCGAGGCAGCCTATCAATTATCGCGACGGGGCATTTATACCGTGGTAATCGATCAAAAAACATTGCCTTACGGAAAAATTGAAGACGGGTTGCCCAAATGGCACATCAAACTGCGGGACAAGGAGGAGCGCAAAATCGATCAGAAACTCTCCCATCCTTATATCCAGTTTATCCCTCGAACCCGTTTAGGCAGGGACATCGACTTTAACGATGTGGTTCACCAATGGGGATTCAGCGCCGTGCTGCTGGCCATCGGCGCCTGGCGGGATCGTCCCCTGCCTGTGGAAGGCGTGGACGCCTATGTGGGTAAGGGACTGTACTATCAAAATCCTTTCGTGGAATGGTTTAATCACAAACACGAACCGGATTATTCCGGCCCTCAATGCGACATTCATGATGGGGCCATTATTGTTGGAGGCGGTTTGGCCTCGATCGATGTGGCCAAGATTCTGATGCTGGAAACGACCATCCGGGCGCTGGAACAACGGGGTTACACGATTGATCTGTTTACCCTGGAAAAAGAGGGCATTCCCCGGGTACTGAACCGCCTGGGCCTGACATGGGAAGCACTGGGGCTGAACGGAGCGACCCTGTTCTACCGCCGCCGCAACATCGATATGCCCATCGCCCCCATGCCTCCCAATCCCACACCCGAACAACGGGAGAAAGTGCATCAGGTGCGCCGGCGGATTCTGAAGAATGCCATGGACAAATATCTGTTCAAGTTTCAGGAGTGTTGCCGCCCGGTGGATAAAATCGTGGAAAACGATCGTCTGGTGGGATTGATCTTTCAGAAAACCAAGATCGAAGAAGGCCAGGTCCGCCCCCTTCCCGGTACCGAATTTGAAGTCCGGGCGCCACTGGTCATCTCCTCCATCGGAAGCATCCCTGAACCCATTCCGGGCATCCCATCCAAAGGGGAATTGTTTGAGGTGAAAGACCCCGATACCGGGAAAGTCGAGCATTACGAGAATGTTTTTGCCCTGGGCAACACCGTTACGGGTAAGGGAAATATTCGCGAATCGGAGCTCCACGCCCGACGAGTGGTTCTATATGTGATGGATGAATTTCTGAAATGGCACGAATCGGATTATCAACGTCTGGTAGAGAGCGGCATTACCGAGGGCCAACCGTTAACCCCCGAGATCGAAGGGTTTATAAAAGAAAAACGGTTGCTACCCGTGGAACAGATCAAACAAATCATGAATCGCATCAAGGAATATCAGCGCCGCGTAGGCTACGACGGCGATTATCAAAAATGGGTGGAAACCCATCGTCCGATACGTTTGGAAGAAATGTCAGCCCGGAAGAAGGCCGACGCCCCATAGGCCCTCGGGCAGGGGGGACCTTATTCGGGGATTGTGGGAATCCGGTCATCGGGAAAAACTGTTTTCTCAAACACCGGAAGCGGGGTCCAGGGCAGGAACCGGGGAAGTGATCGAGTAAAGCGCTCCACCGCAGCAGGCCGGTTCCATTCAACGAATTCAACGGGTGAGGCCAAATGACCCAAACCGCTCGCATTCTTGTTCTGTTGCCTCCCAACTACCTGTTAACCCATGCGCTGGAGCAAGCCGCCCGCAAAATTCCGGTCGAAATTTTGTACGGCACCGAGTCGCCCCACCACTTTTCCGGACAAACCCGGAACATCATTCTCAAGCTCCGTTTCCGGGAAACCGACAAACTGATCGAAACGGTCCGGCGCCACCACCGGAATCACCCCTTCGCCGCCGTGCTGGGGGTGGACATCGAAACCACCTGGTTGGCAGCCCTGATCGCCGATACCCTGGAGCTCCTGCACCATCCCATTCCCATGCTGGAAGCGCTGCGATTCAAACACCTGGGCCGGCAAAAATTGCTGGATGCCGGCTTACCCATTCCGCGGTTTTTTCAGTTTTCCCTGCAGGACGATCCCGATCGCCTGGCTCAGATTGCTCCCTATCCCTGTGTTCTGAAACCCACCTTTCTTTCTGCCGGAAGGGGGATATTTGTGGCCGAAAACGCGAAGGCATTTCACAGCGCTTTCCGTCGGATTCGGGAAATTGTGGCCCAGGCGCCCGAACGGCTGCGGGCCGGACGCCATGGCGACATTTTGCTGGTGGAAGACTACATCGAAGGAAAAGAAATTGTGGTGGCCGCCTATTTGCAAAATCGGGAGGCAAAAATTCTGAACCTGGTGGATCAACAAATCATTACCGACCATCCGGCTTTACGGCTTACCCTTTATACGGCTCCCTCGCGATTGCCGTTTTCCTACCAGCAACTGGTGGAACGCCTGCTGAGCCGTACCATTCGTTCGCTGGGTTTCACCCGGGGCCCGTTGGTCGCCCGGTTTCGGATTAACGACCGCGGCCTCTGGCTGCTGGACGTCCTTCCGGTCTTTTTTTTCAGTCCAACCGCCCGGCTGGTCCAATTCCCCGGGGACCAATCCCTGGAGGAACTCTGGCTTCGGGAGATGTTGGGGGAATTTCCACCCCTACCCGATCCTCTGCCCGGCGCCGCCGGCATCCTGACCTGGTCCCTCACCCAACCCGAGCGGGTGGATTCCATTTCCGGCATCAAAGCGGCTCAACAGGTGGAAGGCATCGAAGAGGTGTCCCTGATAATCCCCGGGGGAAAGCCGATGGAAAACCGGTGCCTGGGTTTCATCCTGGCCCGGGGCAAAAAGCCCGAACAGGTTGAACAGGCCTTACAGAAAGCGCGAAACCGTATTCATATCCGTCTGGCCTCCTGAGAAAAAACACCGGCGGCCTCCCCGTCTTTCTAAGCCGATGGGTCCAAAGGGCCCGAACCTGCGATCTTCAGAACCCGCTTGCCGGTCGAAAAGCCCGGTTTTATTCGGCCGGAGAGATTGTCGAAACCCTCAGCGAATCAACACCATTTTGCGAATCTGGGTGGCCTGTCGTGACTGAGCCACATAAAAATACACCCCACTGCTTACCGCCGTGCCGCGATCGTCCAAGCCATTCCACCGGAACAGGTATCGTCCCACGGCATAGGAGGTTTCCGGAAAGTGCTTAACACGCCGGCCCTTCACATCAAAAATCGCAATGGCTATCCGAGTAGGTACGTTGACCTGCAAACGGAACGAGGTTGCGGAATTAAACGGATTGGGAGAATTCTGATCCAGTTCAAATTGAACCGGGATGGAGGCGGCGGCTTGGGAGTTAAGAGAACTGGTCACCCCAAAATAGGCACGCCCGATCAAGGTGGTATCCAGAACAAAAGGATTCACATTGCCCTGGAATCTGGCAATCAACCGGGTTCGCCGTATTTCCAGAGAATCCACCGGATCCATCAGGTTCCAGCGTCGAAGCACAAATTTCTGATCCGCAAAAAAATACGGATCGTCCTGATCCGCCAAGGATCGGTACATGGTGTAAAAATAAAACATGGCCCGGGCAACATTGCCCTTATGGTCTTCCCGGGGTTCAAAACGCCCCATACCGCTGAACACATCCAGCTCGCTGTATTCCTGAATCCGAGTGGTGGGAATAGAGTGCAATTGGATGTCCTTCCAGTACCAGACGTCTGTCAACCGATCGGGGATTTCATCGAAGGGGTAATTGGAGCGATCTTCGTTAACATCGATGCGGGTGGGGAATAAATGATGCAAATCGCTGAGCGGCCCTTCGTGGCGGGCTCCTTTGCTTCGAGGCCAGGTGTGCTCGGTGTTTATTCCCCGGTAATAAGCATCCGAACGCGGGGTATTAGAATTGTGATACAGAAAAATGCGAAACCCGGTGTACACGCAGGTCACACTATCGTCAAAATTATCCAGCACGGTAAACATATAATCCCGGGCCTCCCCGTAATCTTGTACCCGGGTGGGAGAATAATTGGCTGCCAGGCTATCCAGTAACCGTTTTCCCCACAGACCCGGAAAAATAGTTTCCTGGACTTCCTGGGCCGATGCCCGAGGAACACCCAGGCCCACCCAAAACGATCCTATAAGCAACGCGTTTACCGCCACCCTTCTGGAAACGATTGTAGTCCACCTCACGGTTTAACCTTCGGTTTTTGTGAAAAGGGTTGAACGTATTCCGGTCTTCATTCCATCGCAGACGGCCCCAACCAGAGTTTTCCCTGCCAGGCATCCCGACGGGTCAATTCCCTTTCAATCTCCCGCTGAACGGCATCGGCCCGCATGCCCCAGATGGGCCCGATTAGATGACGGGGATGAGTTTCTCCCACCAAACGTTGGATTTTGATATCCGGACGAAGCCGTTGTAGAAATTCCACCACCAGATCAACGTACTCCCGAAAGCCCAGCAAAGGGAACGGCTCCCGGCGATACTGAGCCGCCAGAATGGTTTGCTGGACCACATGCAGATGGTGGATTTTTAAATAGTCGATGGGATAGCGAGAAATGACCCGCGCCATGCGCAACATCTGTTCCCGAGTCTCACCCGGCAACCCCAGAATCACATGGGTACACACATGAATGCCCGTTCCCGCGGTCATCTCCACCGCCTGGACCCATTCCCGAAAGGTCTGGCAGCGATTTAACCGTTGCAATGTCTCGTCGGAAACAGATTCCAAACCGTACTCGATGGTGATATAATAACGGCGTGCCAGACGCGCAATATAGGCGATCTTTTCGGCATCGATGCAATCCGGACGGGTACCAATGGCCAGACCGATCACCCGGGGGTGATCCAGGGCCTGTTCATATAATTCTTTTAGATGGTTCAGGGGCGCATAGGTATTCGAATAAGCCTGAAAATACACGATGAATTGATCGGCCTTATAGCGCCGGGAAAGAAACTCCACCCCGGCCGCCACCTGTTCCCGAATACTCATGCCCGGGGTACAATACGGGGGAACAAAGCTGCGATTGTTGCAATAAGTGCATCCTCCACGCGCTTTGGTACCATCCCGATTGGGGCAGGTAAATCCTGCATCGACGGACACCTTTTGCACTCGATTCCCATACCGCCGGCGTAAGTAATCCACATAGGCGTTATATCGTCGGGCTGTGCCCCAGAGGAATACTCGTTTGTCAACCACCGCCCTCAACGCATCCATCAATGCCATCCCATTTGTTCCAGTATGTCAATATAATGGATTCCCGCCCGGTAATCAAATGTTGCCCGGGAATTATCGAAAGAAGTGTCGCCGGTGGGCCTATTGTCCCTTTTGGAAAATACGGGCGGTCATCTCCTCGATGATGCGCCGATCATCCAAGGAAATTTCCCAACCGGAACCCCCGACGTGTTCTTCCACCTGTTCGGGTCGCCGGGCGCCCACAATGGCCGCGGTCACCGCCGGGTTTTGCAATACCCAGGCAATCGCCAACTGGGTAAGGCTTTTTTCATACGTTGCGGCGATGGGCTTTAACCGCTCCACCAATTCCAGTACCTGCGAAAACAGGGGTTCCTGAAAAAATTCGCTTTTGCGGCGCCAATCGTCCCGGGGCAATTGCTCCAATCGTTCCCGGGTAAATTTGCCCGTCAATAAGCCGTTCTGCAAAGGGCTGTAGGCCACCACGCCCACCCCATGCGCCCGGCACCAGGGCAAAATCTCGTTTTCCACCTCGGGATATCGGACCCGATGCACCATACTGTAGGGCGGCTGAAGCGAATTCACATGGCCAAGCCTCTCACACGTTTCCAGCAGATCCACCCCGAAATTGCTTACTCCAATGTAGCGGACCTTACCTTCTTGCTTCAGGCGGAGCATTTCTTCCCAGCTTGCTTCGACAGGGGTCCGGGGATCCGGCCAATGAATCTGATACAGATCGATGTAATCGGTATTCAGGCGTTTCAAACTGGCCTCGCATTCCCGCCGGATGCTGTCGGGACGATTGTTATTCCGCACTCTACCGCGATCGTCCCATACCAGACCACATTTGGTGGCGATAAAAACGTCCTGACGCTTCCCGGCGATGGCTTTCCCAACCACTTCCTCCGAATGCCCCAGGCCATACACGGGCGCCGTATCGATCCAGTTAATCCCTAAATCCAAGGCCTTCTGAATCGTGGCCAAGGAATCCCGATCATCCTGCGGACCCCATCCCCATTGCCAGGCCCCTCCTATGGCCCAGGCCCCCAATCCAATTTCACTCAACCAGGGACCCTCTTTTCCCAATTGTCGCCGTTTCACTCAACCCCCTTTTTAGGAAATAATTTAACGGCCTACCCCTGCGACAACAACGGAAACGTTACTTTTTATCTTTTGCATGGAATTTTCTCCCGCTTTCTACTTAGATTCCCGACGGACAATCCATACCTCGGTTAAAGGAAGGATTTTATGAGCGCTCCACCGGTTTTGATCTATAATTTGTTTCCCCGGCTGGTCGGAAACTTTTCCCGATGGCGCCCCCATCTGGAGCGGGCGGCCCAAATGGGGTTTACCCATATCTACCTCAATCCCATCCAGGAACCCGGTTTCTCCGGAAGCGCTTACAGCATTAAGGACTATTTCACCATCGATGCACGCTATTTAAATCCCCGGAGCAAGAAGAATCCTTTCAACCAACTGAAGGAGACGCTCAAACAGGCTCAACGGGCCGGGTTACGCGTGATTATGGATCTGGTCATCAACCATACCGCTTTTGATTCCCTTCTCGTATCGCGTTACCCGGAATGGTTTAAGCGCGATGCCGCGGGCAATCTCAAACGGGCCTGTGCCCCCGACGGCACTGTGTGGGGCGATCTGGTCGAGGTGGATAACGAGCAATCCTCAGATCGAGAAAATTTGTGGTGCTATTGGGAACAACTGGTGGCATACTATCTTCGGCTGGGTTTTGATGGTTTCCGTTGCGATGCGGCCTACCAGGTTCCCCTCGAATTGTGGCGACGCATCATCCGCCGGGCAAAGAACGTGAATCCCGATTGCGTGTTTCTGGCGGAATCACTGGGCTGCGAATTTTCCCGGGTCATCGAACTGGGCAAGGCCGGCTTCGACCTGGTGTTCAACAGTGTAAAATGGTGGGACTTTGAACAACCTTGGGCGCTGGAGCAGCACAACTGGAACCGACGAGAAGGCAGCCCCAGCATCAGCTTTCCCGAAAGTCACGACACCCCTCGACTGATGGAAGAATATCGGGGCAATGTCCAACGGGTCAAGCAGCGATACCTGTTTTCTGTGGTATTCTCCGCCGGAGTGATGATGCCCATCGGATTTGAATTCGGTTTCCGAAAACCCCTGGATGTTGTGCGGTCCTCGGTCCGTGATTGGGAATCGCCCCAGGTAGACCTGACTTCCTTTATCACCCGGGCCAACGCTTTAAAATATAACTATTCGCTTTTCCGGGAAGACCATCCCATCGAGCGAATCCCCTCGCCCAATCCAATGATAACGATTCTCAAAAAAACGGCCTTCAACTCAAACGACATGGCCTTCTTGTTGATCAACCGGGATGTTCAACATCCCCAACCGCTCACGTTGACCCGGGAGCTAATCGGTCAAGCCCACCTGCATTACCGAATGGATCTCCACCTGGAAAAAGAAAGACTACACCCAATCCCGCTCACGCTTCATCTGTCGCCCTCGGATCTAATGATTGTACTGGGCACCCGAACGCGGTAGAGGCTTCGGTCAAGAGAACACCGGCGTGGATATCAATCCCGAGAACGGCCCCCGGGTTCAGGCGCACCCGGATTATCCCCACGGCCACCGGCACCGTCCCCCTGCCGACAATGTTCCACCCGGGCCTTTCCTCCCATTAGGCTCGATCGATCAGTCTTAACCCTTTGCCGAAAATCCCTTGCATCGGAAGCATCTTCCGACGACGGCATCCGGCCCCATGTGCCCGAAGCACGGCCTTCGTTGGTTGAGGGGCGACCGCATGTCCATGGGGCATTCCATATCGACGGGAACGACCACGCCCTTCCTGCGTGCCCTTTTCTCCAGGACCATTTCAACACACAAGGCTTTTGGAGAACAAAATCGAAAAAAAACGTAGGAGTTTTCGTATAAATAAACAAGGGACGCGAGCGCGTCCCTTGCGGAGTTGGGAGGGAGGTTTATGACCTTTGCAGGTCACTGATAATATAATTGCAAATGTAAATTTTGTCAATACCCTTTCTCGAAAATCCGACATTCTTTTCGCAAGAGCTCATTTTTACCGGATTTTTTAAATTTTCTTGAATTGGCTGCTATTGTTGTTATTTTTAAATTGTGTGTATGAAGTGGATAACAATCGAGTGAAAAGCAATGGCCCGCATTCGCAACCCACAGGACTTGCAAGCCCACCTGCCCAAACTGATTTCCGCAAAGAAGCAGATCAGTCATTTGGCGATAGATCTCACCGTGCAAAAAATTTTCCGGGTCCGCAAGTGCGGCCAGGTGGACTTTGGAGGTTCCGAATTTCAACCGGCCGAGTGGAAGCCATTGCCGCCCGTAAAAGACAACCCCGACGCCGCTTACGGCTGGTGGGAACTGGGAAACGACGTCTATTTAATTCAATTTAACGAAACTCTGCAACTGGGCGACAGAGAGGTCGGCCTCATCCAGGCCCACCCCCGGCTCATCGAAACCGGATGTATGCTTGCCCCACAACTGGTCAAGGCTTTGCGAACGGAGCTCTTATTACCCATGGTCGCTCCTAAAAGCGGCGTTCGTATTAAAGAAAACGCCCGCATCGCCCAATTCATTGTTTTAGAACTGGACGATATTCCCGGTTAAAAACTCTATTGGTAAAATTGTTGAATAGATCATATACGATAACCGTCAATTCTCTCAAATATGAAGGACGGCGGTTCGATCTAATGAATGAATGGGTTCATTGATGGCACAGAATCATTTCTGGAGGAGGCACAAATGGAGCAACCCCCCGAATTAGCGGTACCCCCACCCCCCTCGCAGGAGGCATTAATTCAGCAACTGAAAGCTATTGCTGGAAACATGGCTACCTGGATGAAGTTTCTGGGAATCATGTATATTCTTCAGGGTGCTTTTGTAGCTGTCTCCATCATCGGGATAATCGTGGCCTGGCTTCCCCTCTGGCTGGGCATCCTGCTCTTTCAGGCGGGCAACCGGGCCAGCAATGCCGTACTGGGAAACAATCCTCGGGAATTGGTCACCATGCTGGACAAACTCCGTCTGTATTTCGTTATCAATGGTATTATTCTTATCATCATGCTGGCCATTCTGATCATATCCATGGCCTTTCTGGGGAGTGGTTTCTTCTCATTTTATCGAGGTTTACAGGATATCCATTTCTGATCTCATTTTTCGAAGTTGTTGATCGGCAAACTGGAGGAAAGTGCACATGATTGTTCATCCGGAGGTGGAACAATACCTGCAAAATTTTGCCCCTCTCCCCACTCCTGTACTGCAAGAAATGGCCGATGAGGCCGCGCGAACCAATTTTCCGATTGTGGGTCCACTGGTAGGCCGACTGCTTTACTTACTAATTGAGTTCGGCCATGTGCATACAATCCTGGAGTGTGGTTCTGGATTCGGCTATTCCGCCCTATGGATGGCCTTGGCCTTGCCGGAAAACGGCAGTATCACCTGTATTGAATACAGCCAGGAAAATATTGAGCGGGCCAAAACCTATTTCCACAAGGCCGGCCTATTGCACAAGGTTACTTTCCGAAAGGGAAATGCGCTGGAAATCGTTCCGACCCTTCCGGGAACTTACGATTTGATCATGAACGACGTGGAAAAGTCCCAATATCCCCAACTGCTCCCCCTGCTGATACCCCGGCTCCGTGTGGGGGGGCTTCTCGTTACCGACAACGTCCTTTGGAAGGGAGAAGCGGCCCGGGATTCCCGCAAAGGCGATGCCGCTATGGTTCATCAGTATAACCAAATGTTGTATCGGGAAAAATCGCTGTTTACCACTTTAATCCCTCTAAGGGACGGATTGGGATTATCCATTAAAATCCAGAAATGAGCTCTCTTTCAGGCAGCATCATTTTACTGGAGACTGTATAAAGATCAAAATTTTTCCAAAGTAAAATTTTTTTATTGACAGACGGAGAAATCGCTCATAAAATAAGTATTCTCCAATTTGGTCTCACGCATAAATCATTCAGCTATGGCTTTCCAGGAGGCCTGGAAGGTCAATCCCTGGTTGAACATGTAAACCAAACCGGAAAAACCGTTAAGGGGGTGAGAATTCCATCATTTTGTGTTTTTCGAAACGACAACGTGGTCTTTGCCTAAACCAAAACAAAAGGAGAAGTCTTATGAGGAAAGCCGTTTGGGTAATAGTGGCCGTATTGAGTCTGTCCGTGCTGGCCTGGGGGGCCGATGTCAAGATTGCTCAGGTTCAACAGCCCAAGGACATACCCAGTTTCGTGGGGTATGCACCTAATAAAATTGTGGTCAAATTCGACGAATCGACGCTGAAGAAATTCGACAGAGGATTGCTTCAGAAGGGGATATTTGGGATTCCGGAGTTAGACGACATTGCCAATTTGTACGATGTGACCCGTATCCGCCAACAATTTCCAGGTGCCCAGAAGAAATTTTATCGGGGGAAAATCGTCGATTTATCCGGATGGCACAAGGTGTTTTTCCGCACCGAGGTGGACGTGGAAAAGGTGGTGGAGGCTTTCAAACGGATTCCCGGTGTAATTGATGCTCAGCCGATTGGGATTCACACCGTCTATAGGGTGCCCAACGACCCCAACTTTACGGACCAATGGCATCTGGATCAGGCCAACGACGCCGATGTCGATGCACCGGAAGCCTGGGACATTGAAACGGGAAATTCCGACATTATCGCCGCTATCCTGGACACGGGTGTTCGATATTTTCATAAAGACCTGGGAGGGGCGAATGCTTCCTACAATAATCCCGAAAACGCCCGGGGGAATATGTGGATCAACTGGGCGGAAAAGAACGGCACTCCCGGTGTGGATGACGATGGAAACGGCTACATAGATGACTGGATTGGATGGGACTTTGTGGCCAACGAAAGCAGTTGCTGGTCGGGGGAAGATTGTACCGATCCGGACAACGATCCGCGGGATTTTAACGGTCACGGCACGCATGTGGCGGGAATCGTTGCCGCCATTAACAACAATGGCTACGCCGTAGCCTCTCCGGCCGGTGGATGGGCCAACGGCAGCCAGGAAGTGGACGGCAACGGGGTCAAGATTATGGCGTTGCGCATCGGCTGGTCCGGGCGGTTTTTTATTTTTGAAGTGGGTTATGTATCCATGGATTATGCGGCAGAGGCTTTTTATTATGCCGCCGATAACGGCGCCAAGCTGGCCAATTGCAGTTGGGGCTCTTCGAACACCGGGGGGCTGGGCGATGCCCTGGACTATTTTATCGCCAGTGGGGGCTTGGTATTCAAAGCGGCCGGCAATGATGACTTAGACGACCCCGACTACATGGGCAATCGCACCGATGTCATCAACGTGGCTGCAACCGATGCCAACGACTGTAAAGCCGATTTTTCGAATTACGGAGCCTGGGTGGATATCTCCGCACCCGGGGATAACATCACCAGTACCTACCACGAAAAAGACGATCCGGAAAACGACTACATCGCTACCATCAGCGGCACTTCCATGGCCTCTCCGCTGGCGTTAAGTGTGGCCGCGCTAATCTGGTCGCAGAATCCCACCTGGTCGGCCGATCAGGTAAAACAGCATCTGTTCGATACGGCCGATGACATCGATGGCTTGTCCTGTAACAGCGCCTATCAGGGCAAACTGGGTGCAGGCCGGGTCAACGCTTTCAATGCGGTGAATGCAGGTGGTGGCCCCGGCGCTCCTACAGCCGCCTTTACCGCCTCCCCCACTTCGGGTTGCGCACCTTTAACGGTGAATTTCACGGATCAATCCACCGGCGAAATCACCAGCTGGAGTTGGGACTTCGGTGACGGTAACACGTCCACGGAACAAAATCCCACGCACACCTATACCGCCGCGGGCACGTATACCGTATCGTTAACGGTAACCGGTCCGGGCGGATCGGACACCGAAACCAAGGTGGATTACATATCGGTATATGACAACCCGGTGGCCGACTTCGTGGGCTCCCCCACCTCGGGCGACGCCCCTTTAACGGTGGACTTCACCGATCAATCGAGCGGGAATCCCACCTCATGGAGCTGGGACTTTGGCGATGGCAATACATCCACCGCTCAGAATCCCACCCATACCTATAACAATCCCGGAACGTATACGGTGACTCTGAGCGTCTCCAACGACTGTGGAAGCGACCAGATGACCAAAGTGGATTATATCACGGTGACCGAGCCGCCCCAGCAGGCCATGCACGTCAACGATATGGAAGTCATCAAAGAATCCTTCTGGTTTCTGACCCGCGGACGGGCTCGGGTTCAAATTGTGGACGCCGGCGGCAATCCGGTGGCGGATGCCACCGTCCAGGGCGAATGGACAGAAGGGGCTTCCGGAACGGCCGAATTTACCACCGGTTCCGATGGATGGGGAGAAACCGTGTCCAGCTGGTACTGGAGCGACCCCACTTACACGTTCTGCGTTACAGACGTCATAAAAACCGGCTGGACGTATGATGCCGCCGCCAACAACATGACGTGTGCCAGTTCCGACGGCACCACCTCCGCCAAAGTCGCTACTTTAACCAGCGAAGAGCTGAAAGAAATCGAAACCTCCCTGGGCCATAAACTGCATTACAATTATCCCAATCCCTTTAATCCGTCGACCACCATTAATTTCTTCCTGCCGGAAGCGGCCCGGGTGCGGGTAGAGATTTACAATGCCCTGGGAGAACGGGTGGCCACCCTGTTGAACGGTTCATTACCTGCAGGTGCTAAATCGGTGGTCTGGAACGGTCGGGATGACGCCGGCAATACGGTCGGATCCGGTTTCTATTTCTACCGAATCACCATCAATAACGAACAAACCTTCAGTCGGAAAATTTTATTAATGAAATAAGGTGCAGCCCGATAAATGGGTGTCGGTGCATACCGGCACCCATTTTGTTAGATGGAGGTTTTATGAAGCGTTTACAGATCGCCGTGTATGACAAGGATGAAAGCGAGCCTCGCTTCAGGGTGAAAATCCCCGCCCTGGTGGAATGGCTGGATGAGGGCTTTATTCCGGAAGCCGTCCAAAAACGGCTGGAACGGCAGGGCGTTTCCATTTCCAAACTCATCGAGAAACTTCAATCGGCCCGCATTCCCGGCCCCCTTCTGGAAGTGGAGGATCAGGAAAATCGCATTGTTATCACCTTGATCGAGGAGGGCGACTGAACCGACCTTGAATTCTATCGCTTGATAAGCACCCCTTTTTTACTCAGACCGTTCATAAACAGGTAAGCCTTTTGAGAAGGGAATGCCGCCGTGAGGTGAACGACCCGGATCACCCCCTCCACCCCGGAATCGGGAAGCAACTCCCGGGTAACACTGGGCGCATTTTTCAAAAAAGCTTCGTTGAAGAATACCTGGGGATCGTTTTTTTGCACCGGCATAAACTGGATGTTGACGTCACGAATTTCTGAATAAAAATGCGTTCCGTAAGAGATGTCGGTCGTCAGGATTTCATCTCCATATTCCACCAGCCCTCGCAGTTCGGAAATTTCACTAAAATGAACCGGTACCCCCAATTCCGGATTATTGCTGCCGGTTCTTCCGGGCAAAATGGCAATGCATCCGGCCGACCGAACCCGGGGATGATGGACGATCTTTCCGATGGCGCGGGCGATCGTCTGTTTGTCGGAAAAATTTTTATACGCCGCAGAATCCACAAAAATCAAATATTCGCTGCCCTCGCGGGTCTTTCCGGTGGTCAAACAAATGTTATTCTCGATAATGACATCTTTTTGTTTATATCGGGGGATTTTGACCTCCTGCAGGGCCTCGGAGAAAATCTGTGCTCGGGATTGTAAGATATAAAACCGGAAACGCCCCTGATCATCCATCGTGCCGGCAAATTCGATATCCACCGGATATCCAAATGCCTCTTCCAGAGCACGAAACATCTTCTTCATCTCCGCCGGGAAGCTGATCCCCTTCCATTTGGGATAGGACAAAATATTATGAAAATCGATCACGATATTGTCCCATTTGCGTTTTTCCGGGGTGCCTTCGAAGATGATCTCGTGTTGACTGGACAGGGGTCGTAAAAATCCATCTTTAAGCACCGCGAAGAAGGGATAGACCAGTTCATAGAATTTTCCGGAATATTTGGCCGCCCAGCTGGCCGGGATATGAACGATTTCGTTTCTCTGCAGGTCTAAACAATCCATGGTACTCTGGGTCATTTTCTGTTTCCGGTAAGGATCCCGTTCCGGGAAAAACCCGGGAATCGACAGAGACACTTCGTAGGCCCGATTGCGTTCCACGGCCCGAGTTCCCAATCCGACCACCAGACGGACCACCCCGTCTTCCTGCCGAATGCGAGGCGATAAGATATAGATCAGATTCCGGCTGAATCCTACTCCCGCAAATACCGGGGCGAACAATCGGCGACGTTGCATTTTACCGGTTATCGGGTCCGGGAATACCACATCAAACTTCCGCCCAATCACTTTTTGCAGCAGAATTCCCATCTGCTCATCCCGGCGTAAAAATCCCATTTTCAGGCGATAAATAATCGCGTCGGGATTAAAGACACTGCGCCAGATCATCTTAATGGCCCGTTCCAGGGCGGCCAGCCGCTCCTCACGAGGACCTTCATTGGCCAAAAAATAACTGGCATATTTGCCGGCAAACGAAGCATCGGGATTATCTTCCAGCTTGCTCGAAGAACGCACAATAATGGGCCGGTGCACTTCATCGATAATATATTCCAGATATCGGATCACCCGGGGCGGCATTTGCGCCTCCAGAAAATCTTTTTCCAACTCTTCCTGCACGGCCATGATCTTTTCAAAGGCTTCATACTTCAAACGCCGATATTTCCCCAGGGTGCGCTCGTTCAGCCGCAAAAATTCCAACAGCAAGTTCGACCCCAGATAGTACGACCGGGGCTTGAAGATGGGCATCTGGATGTCATATTGTTCACGGACTTTCGGATGGGTCAGTACCGCATAGGCCGCCTCCATGCCCAGAGCCTTTAACCCGATGGTCCCCTGACCAAACTGGCGCAAAACCATCACGATCAACTGATCCACATTGCGATATTCAATTAAGATTTTGCGAATACTGGGGATTTTCAAACGCTTGTCCCCTACCAGAAACTCCACCAGCATCTTTTTCAGAAATAAACGATCTTTCGGTGAACGGGGCGAATAGCCCGCCCGTTGCAATAAACCCCAGATCTTTTTCTTGATCTCCGCAACCGGTTCACCGCGATGTTCCTGAATCAAACGGCGAATCTTGTTCTGCAGTTTATGGATATCGATTTGAACCGGGGATTCTTTTACATCCATCCACATGCTTCCTTCCGACCTCGTTATTGATAGGGTCCAAAGCCGTCGGCGACCATTGTATCATTTATATTCATCCATGTACCATTTTGCTCCGGCCGGATTTCCCCTTACGATCTCGCATGGTTTGCAGGACGACGGTGGGGTTTAGAATCAGCCGGCGAAGGGGATTCCGGGCCGCCGTTCCACGAGGAGGTTTTCCCCTCCAAATCCCGGATGCATTCATGCGTACCAATCGGACTTTCCATTTCCGAATCCCGATGTTTACTCCCGGATCAATGTTCCCGCGAATGGCATCCCCATGGTATACCGAAACGCCCCGGGGGCGATAATGACAACAAAAAGACCGCCTCTTCACGCGATCCCCCGGCAGAATCCACATCGTCGCCCTGCCCGTTTGTCTATAAATCCAGATCCTCACGAAGAGCCTGGGTCCGCCGTGAGGGCCACACCTGCATAAAATATTCGATGGCCGCATTTTGCCAATAGCCCCCGTGGGCGGATTGCAACCTTTGCCACAATTCCAGCTGAGACTGATGGCAATGGATGGCCTGTATTTTAATTTTCAGATAGTCTTCCACGGCAATAGCATGGGTAATATCGGTGTGAGGGATGGGAAACAGAGGCCGATTGGGGATGCGCTCGGCCTGCCGGGCGTCCAACCCAAAATAAAACAGTCGTACGTTCACATCCAAACGCTGCACGGCATTCCGACACCAGCGGGCCACCGCAATGTGATCGGGATGCCCGGAAATGCCGCTATCGTGAAAGGTGATGATAATATCCGGAACCCGGCGCCGGATTTCTCGGGCCACGACGGTTTCGCCTTCCTGATACGAGATGGTATTCAGTTGCCCGTCGGGGTAGTTTAACAAGGTTATCGATTGTATTCCCAGTGTTTCGGCGGCACACTCTAATTCCCGCCGGCGCATTTCAGCTTTTTCTTCCGGAGCAAGGGTCTTACAAATTCCTAAACTCCCCGCTTCTCCCCGGGTCAAAGTTAATAAGTCCACCCGATGGCCCGCCCGGGCATATCTTGCCAGGGTACCCCCGGGACCGTAAGACTCATCATCCGGATGAGCAAATATGGCCAGAATTCGCATTGGAGTTATTTCCCGAATCACCCCGAAGAAAAATGGAACTATCAGAAAAACATTTACTTATTTGCGTACCTTTTCGGCACCCACCGTTTAATTACTTGACAAATCAATATACAAAATATAAATTGTTAAACCTTAAATTTGTAAAAAATTTGTCATGGAAATCTCGAGGAATGGATCACGTCAAAATACTCATTTTTTAATAGGATGCTCCGAGAACCAAAGAGGTAAACGATACAAATTCCTGGAGGTCATTTTTATGAAAAAACTAATAGGTACCATTGTTCTTTTTTCTTTTTCTCTCCAAATCCTCCTCCCGGGCTACTTGTGGAGCATGGGGATGGAAAAGGACAAGATCACCATTGCCATTATGGATTTTATGAATACTTCCGGTAAAAAGGATTATGATTATCTTCAGAAAGCCATTCCGGAGGCTTTGATCACCCGATTGGCCAAAAGCGGTAAACTGACCATTGTGGAACGAAGCCGCCTGGAGGATGCCCTGAAAGAGATGAATTTGAGTTTTGCCGGGATCGTGGATCAGAGCAAGGCGGTTGAGCTTGGTCGTGCCGTAGGGGCCAACGCCATTCTGGTAGGCAGTTTTCTGGAAATCGGGGGTCTTATTCGCCTTAACGCCCGCCTAATTGATGTAGAAACCAGCAAGGTCTTAAAGGCCGAAGTGGTGCAGGGGAATGTGGGGCGCCAGATATTTCAGCTGATGGACGATCTGGCCGCCGGCATTGAGCGCGAGTTACTGGGAGAACCGAAACCGCCCAAAAAGGCGGTAAAGAAACCCGCTCCGATCAAACCGACCAAAAAGCCGATCGCCCGGCGACCCGTTCGACCGATGAAAAAGACCGGCGGCGGCAATACCATGCTGTACATCCTTGGAGGAGCGGCATTAATCGGTGGCGGTATTGTGGCCTTGGCCATATTAGGGAATAAGAAAAACCAGCAGGAAACAGCCCAGGTTGAAATCGTTGTACCCTTGGATTGACCATGATCAAGTAAGGAGGAAAGCATGCGTTTCTATCGATACATCACCTTAGTGGGCATGGGGCTGGCTGCCCTTGCTTTTCTTTTTATCGGCTGCACGGGGGAGGCAAACCCTTCTCAGGCGGAAACCCACATTCCGGTTCAGCTGGGAATTCAACTGGAAAACAAGTTAGGAACGGTCGTGGGTCCCACCGGATCCGGCAGAAACGTAAACGCCGTGGAAATTGAAATCAGCGGCGAGGGATTGGAGTCTTCCATTCAAAAGAAACTGGATATCATTGATGCGGGAGATCGCACCGAAGCTCGAGGAACCTTTGAGTTACCGCTGGGAAACAAAGACATCTACATCCTGGCTTCCCTGATTGCCGGGAACCTGCGCTTTGAATTGTTTGAAGGTTTTAAATCCATCTCGGTGGAAAGTGGCATGAAGCCGGTTCTGGTACCTTTACAGGAAAATACCGACGATGAGGAGCTGGATTACTACCACAGCACCTCCTTTGATGCTCAGGTTACCGGTTATGCGGGGACGATATATGCCGCATTGTTTGATTATTCGGGTTTGCCGGGGGTTTTGCTGAAGACCATCGGAATATATGCCAGCTGGCAAGGAAACCCGGGCGCTATTCAAATCTTCGTCGACGACGACTTCGACCCTGCCACTCCCCGATTTATCAGTGAGCCCTTATCCCCTCCGGCCAACGCCGATGAATTCCAATGGCGTTTCTGGGATTTGAACTGGGATCCCCCGGTCAGCGGAGTCTTCAATGGCGCCCTAATCGTGGGTATTCTGTATTACAGCGGTGAATATCCGGCCATCGGATACGACACCAGCAATCCGTCCGGATTGTCCGTATTTTACGACCCTATTGATGCAAGCTGGTATACAGCTCAGGACGGTGATTTTGCTATTTCCATCATCCTTCATTTCCCCGTGCAGCAACCCAGCACCAAACGGCGCTCCCTTTCCAACAACCCAACCATCAAAATGAAACCTTTTACCGGAAAACCCCTGCGCCTTTCGCCCGTATCGCCGATGCCGTGATCCGTTTACTCAGCGTGCTTTTTCGGGGGATAACCTAATGGGTTATCCCCTTCCTGTTATCCGCTTGCCGGCTTCTGTTTACCAACCGTTTACCCTTCCCTGCACGCCTTCTGCGGCCGGTAAGAAAGGTCTGTTTTGACTTTCAAAACAGCCCTCCACAAGCCGTTCCGGTACAAAAGCAAACGGCCCCAACAGAGCGCCTCGGATTGGCCGTTTCCGCATAAGCAGGCACATACCAAGCGCTCATTCAACATAAACGATAATCAGGGTAATATCATCCTGGAAGGCGGAACGACGGGCAAAACGGCGCAGTGCCTGAAGCACCTGATTCTTTAATTCCCGGGGCGATTTACCTTTGTTTTTACGTATTAAATCGATCAACCGCTTTTCTCCAAACTCTTCTCCTGCGGCATTCTTTAATTCGGTGATCCCGTCTGTATAAAAGACCAGATAGTCTCCGGATTCCAGCGGAATGGTCTTCTGCACATAGCTCTGGTCGCGTAAAAATCCCAGTACCGTTCCTCCCTCCATCAGCTGTTCGATTTTGCCGTTTTTGCGGAAATGAAACGGGGGATTATGGCCGGCATTGCAATAGGTCAGCTGTTTCGATTCCGGATCGATCACCCCGAAAAAGAAAGTGGTAAAATAGCCTTCGGTTGTGGTTTCCACCAGAAAGTTGTTTAAATGAGCGACTATTTCTGATACTTCCCAGATTTCTTTCAACAGACTTTTAAAACCGGCATACACCATTGCCATCAAAATGGCCCCCGGAGCCCCCTTACCAGACACATCTCCAATGGCCAATCCCAGTTGGTTTCCCTTAATCCGGAACAAATCGTACAAGTCGCCGCCCACAATCAGGCTGGGAAGGTTCAGTACATCGATCTGTAGACCGGGGAAACGGGGAGGTCGCTGAGGCAATAAGGCTTGTTGCAAGCTGGAGGCCACCAACAATTCACTTTCCAGCTTTTTCTTTTTCAGGGAATCTTCATACAGTTGGGCATTGGCAATGGCAATGGAGGCCAAGCTGGCCAGGGAGGTGAGCAGCTCTAAATCCGCATGCGTATAATGATTCGGTTGATCGCTTTCCAGCACCAGAACCCCGATAACCTTTTCTCCGCTAAACAGCGGGATGGTCAACTGAGAGCGAGTCTCTTTGCGCAGCGAATAATAATGGGGATCTTTGCGGACATCCGGGATGATACTGCTTTTACGGGTACGAATGACCCAACCGGCGATTCCCTGATCCAATTTTAAAGGAACCTTGTCCAGCAGTTTTCGATCGTAGCCCCGGGTGACCATGTGGCGTAATATGCCCTTATCCTGGTCGGTGATGAAAATGGCGGCGGCATTGTAGGAGACCAGGCGGGCGGCGGAGTCGATGATCTGTTCCAGTACCCCCCGGAAATTCAGTGTGGAACTAATTTTCTTGGAAATTTCCAACAACAATTCATTCTGCAGGGATTTCCGTTTGGTTTCCGAATGAATGGCCGCATTTTCCAGAACGTTGGTCATTTTCTGAAACAACCCGCAAAGGGAATCGTGTAACTCGCGGGTCTGAATGTAATAGGCAGCGGCATTGTGAAACGCCAGCAACCCCCATATCTTACCGTTAAGCGACAGTGCCACCAAATAGCGAAAATCGGAGACCGGCAGCATGCGGGTAAGTCGCTTACATTGCCCAAAATGGGACTCCAGCCGGGAGGTCTCGATAAACTGAAAGGGATGCTGAAACACTCGACAACGAGAACGCTTCGGCGAATAACTAAACCGTTTGTGTAGGCCTTTTATTCCTCGAGGGTTGTTCTGAAGTTCAAAGGTGCGTTCTTTATAAATCCAGAAAGCATATCGGTCTTTGCCGAAGGCTTTATCCAGGTAAAACACGATTTTTTTCACCAGGCGGTCGTATTCGATAAGGGTATTCAACTCCCGGTTAAAAGTTTCGACAATGCGTCGGAAACGATACACCCGGCGATAAAACTGATGATCGACAAACCGATGCAACCATCCCTGCAAACGCGAATGCACCAGCAACACCATTAAAATCGTAACCAGGAAGGACACGTAGGGCCAGTTTTTCTGGCCGGCAATGGAACCCAACCGGTAAATACCGCCATAGAGGATGGAATACGACACCAGCTGAAACGTGAAGACGAGCAGCTTCCTGGTAAACGATGACTTCATCCATTCATTTCCTGCATAGGTAATTGAAAATATAGATATTGCCCAAATGGAAAAGCAAGGCTTTCCCATTTTCATCGCGAAGGGACAGCGGGTAAAAAATTGGTCCGGAGAATTCTTTTCTAACCGTTTTTTGATTAATTTTAAACATCTTTCAATGACGGGCGAAAATAAGGTTGTTCCAAACGGATCTTCATTTGCATGGACTATTTATACGAAAAAACCGTCCAGCAGATTCGATTTGCGCTTCTTTTGTTAACGGTCATCATGGGGATCGGCACCATCGGCTACATGCTTTTGGAACACTGGAGCCTGCTGGATTCGTTTTATATGACCGTTATTACCATATCCACCACCGGTTTCATGGAAGTCCGGCCCTTAACCCCAGCGGGGCGTCTATTCACCACTCTGTTAATCATCGCCGGGGTGGCTACAATCGCCTACACCGGGGGACGGATCGTTCAATTTTTAATCGAAACGCAAATTTTCAGGAGACGTCGGATGAGCAAGAAGCTGGATGAGCTGAAGGATCACTTTATCGTTTGCGGATACGGGCGCATGGGGAAACACGTTTGCGAGGAACTTCGGAATGCCCGTCAGGAGTTTGTCATCATCGAAAAAAATCCCCAGCAGATCGAAGCTATTATTGAAGAGGGCTTGTTGTTTGTCGCCGGGGATGCTACTCAGGACGAGATTCTCCAGAAGGCCCGCATCGAGCGAGCCCGGGGACTGGTGGCCGTGCTATCCACCGATGCGGAAAATGTCTTCATCACCCTTTCGGCGCGGGTATTGAATCCCAATCTCTTTATTGTGGCCCGGGCTGTGGAAGAAGAAACCGCCACCAAACTCCTGAGGGCCGGCGCCGATCGCGTGGTTAAACCGTACGAAATCGGAGGAAGCCGTATTGCGCAGGTTCTCTTGCGACCCGGTGTGGTAGACTTTATCGATCTGGTGACCCGGGAACGCGGGGTAGACTTGAACTTTGAAGAAATTCAGGTGCAACCCCATTCTCCTTTGATCGGCAAAACCCTGAGGGATACCCCATTGCGCAAAGAACTTAACATCATTGTCATCGCCATTTTCCGCAAAGACGGAACCTTTATTTACAATCCCACCTCATCCACCCAGGTTCAGGAGGGCGATCGACTGATTGCTATTGGTTCGGCGAAATCGCTACAGCATTTAAACAATTTATGCCTGGTTGAAGACCTTTCGGCAGGTTCCCGGTAAAAAGTAAAATTTCACTGGTAGCGCACACGATCAACGATTAATATTAATACGTCATGAAGAGTAACTTTCAAATCCCATATCGGTTTAAAAAAATTTTCTATCATCGCGATGCCCGAAACGATGAACTCACCCGGCGGGTACAGGAATACTTCCCTCACCTGCCCGCCGAAGCGGTATATCGGGAGGAAGATTTTCTACAGATGATCCAGAAAATCCCCCTCACCGAGGGGAAACGTTATCTCTGGCTGACCCGCTACAAAGGGGATTTTATTAAATACTGCCCCGGAGCCACCCAAACGGCCCAGACTTATCGTTGTTGTAATTACCTGGTCATAAACGAGGCAACCAACTGCCCCATCGAATGCAGTTATTGCTTTTTGCAGGGCTATGTTACCAATCCGGCCATGACCATTTACACCAATTACGAACGCATTCAGGAGGAATTGCGACGGTTATCGGCCTCCAATCCCGGGCGAATATTGCGCGTGGGCACCGGGGAATTGACGGACAGCCTGGCGCTGGACCCGATCCTGCGAATTTCGGAAAAGCTGGCGGCCACAGCGGCGGATTTGCCCAACATTCTTCTGGAGATGAAGACCAAAACGAATCACGTCGATCATCTGCTGGAAATGCCTTACCGGCGTCTGGTGATCTCCTGGTCGGTAAATCCCGAATGGATTGTCCGGCACGTGGAACACAAGGCCGCCGGCCTGAAACAGCGCCTGGAAGCCATGAAAAAAACCTGTGATGCAGGATTCCTCATCGGGCTTCATTTCGACCCTATCATCTATTATCGCCACTGGAAAGAAGGATACGCGGAACTCATTGGGCACCTCCGGGAGGCTGTTTCTCCGGATCGCATCGTGTGGATCAGTCTGGGAAGTTTTCGCACACCGCCTGCGCTGAAAGAAAACATCCGCCTGCGTTTCCCTCGCACCCCTATCCTTGCGGGGGAGCAGATCAAAGGACGCGACGGTAAAATGCGCTATATCAAACCGATGAGAGCACAGATGTATCGGTTCATCTATCAACGTCTCATAGAAGCATTCGGGAAGGTGTATATTTATTTCTGTATGGAAAGCCGGGACCTCTGGGAAGCCGTCCTGGGTCAATCGCCCTCACATAGCGGTACGGTGGACTATTCCTTTGCCCGCAGCCTGTACCACAAATTTCCAGAGCTGGGCTTTCCCCAACCGGACGTCGAACTTTATCAGCGGGATATTGTCATTCAGCAGGCCCATCGTGTCCACGTTTTGTGGCGCTCCCCGGAAACCGCCCCAATCGAAGGTCGATTACTCAAACAACGGATGTCCTTCTGATGAGAACCACGCGGCCGAAATCCCAAACCCATTCCTCGGGAAACGGAATGTACGTGTACTTAGCCGGAGCCATTGAATACGCTCCCGATCAAGGGAGTCGCTGGCGGGAAGACATGACCCGATTCCTGGTGAATGAACTGGGCCATCGGGTGTTTAATCCCTGTATCGAAGAGAACCACATTCTTACTCCCGACGAGTTCCGCCACTTCCGGAAATGGAAACAAACCGATTTACGCAAGTTCCGCCATGTGGTGCGCAAACTAATCCACACCGACTTAACAACCCTTATCAACGACATCGATTATGTGGTTTGTTTATGGGACGAGCACGTGCTAAAAGGGGCGGGAACTCAGGGGGAGCTCACGTTTTGTTTTTACCACAACATTCCGGTGTATATGGTAAGCACCTTTCCCATACCGGCGATGAGCAGCTGGATTATCGGCTGCACCACGGAAATTTTTCCCCATTTCGAGGCGTTGAAAGAGTTTTTGAGGGAAAAGTACGGCCGGGGCGGAATTTCGACTTCGGATCAGACCTCCCCCTCGCCTTAAGTCAACATCGGCTTCGAATCCCTAAAAAAACAGTCAGGGCGTTCATCGGGTGACGATTCTCCTGTTCCGGATTCACCCTCGTTGAAGAATCCCCGGGGCCCGATGTCGCCCTCATCCCGGATTTCTGAGGGGGTCGATAAAGCGGCGCACCCGAGCTGCTCGATCTATCTTCACATTTTTCGTTATTGTTAATCGTTGCCACGACTCATTTCCTCAAGAACCCCGGAAACAGCCGCAGAGTAAGCAATCCGAAAAAGAAATTTTCCTCAACCGTGTCCAAACCGCCCTCTACCCGGAACCCCCCAAACAGGCTGTCATCAAACACATCGGGAAACCGATAACTGAGGGGGCTAAAGCCTCCGGCCATGTCAACGTGCCAGTATTTTCCGGAAAAACCCGTTCCCGCCGTCAGCAACGTTCGACTTCGGCGGCGGTTTTTGGGGGACGTACGGAACTGTATCCCCACCCGAAAAGGAACTTTATTGAAAAAGATGTGTTCGATGCCGGCCTTTATATGAACGGCATCCTCCAATCCCCTAACGTCCCGCACATGGGTATCGGACAGTACCTTACTGCGAGTCCGCGACCACCAGAAGTAAGTGACATCCACATTCAAGCGGGCTTGCAGTTCCTGGCGGGCCCGGAATTCCATCCCCCCGGTGGCCTGAAGGGGGTATTCAAAACGCTCCTCTCCAGAAATCCAGGTTTCTGAATAACGGTGCACCCGGTTGTACTTCCAGCGAACCGTGTAGGGCAATTGCACAGTGGCTCCCAGGCGGAAGTGAGGATTGAACAGAAATATTCCGCCCACCGAAAACACCAAGGGATGACCCAACAACTCGCGGGTAATGCGGACGCCCGGTTCGGCAAAGGGTCGACGGTCGAAAAAAGTTATGGAAGAATCTTTGTCCAGCTTTCCGCTTAATATCCCCACCTGAAAACCGACGTAAACAGCAGGAAGGATGCGGAAAGCCCCTCCCACCGAAACCCGTTGAAGCTGTCCATCGATCGTAATGCGATTTTCGGCCAGCAGGGAATCTCCGAAAATGTTTTTACGCACTTCCTCCAGGTATCGATAATTCTGATCCACCTCCCGGTACCGACCTATCGCCATCGTCGGGAGAAATTTCCATTCCGGACGCCAGACCAGACCCCCCTGTATTCCGCCATACCAGTGTAAATTCAGGGCGTAAATAGACTGCTGGGTGATGTCATCAATGCGATTATAGAGAGGATAGGAACGGCGTTCTTCCAGTTTCCTTACCATAGGACTGAGTTCCAATTGCAGTCCCACGGCAGACATCCCCAACGCCGCCGGATTCATCACCAAAGCTCCGGGATAGGTGTTCGACACCGTACCGCTGCCGGCCAGCCCCAGCGTCCGAGCATCCGGGAAAATCCAATATTGCCCCAGCGGATAGCTGGGATACGCCTGCCCCCAAAGCGGGCCGGCAACCAGAACCAATATCAGCCACAGATATCGGACTTCAGCCATACGCTTTCCCCTTCACACTCCCATGTTTTCATTGATGTACCCTATCTAAAAATGGTAACTGACTTCCATATAGAAAAAATTTTGTATCGGCTGAATCCAACTTCCCTGATAATACTTTCCGCCTGAGGGCGGAATCTCCTGGTTGTCCGAGCTGCGCGCATGAAAATAGGTGATTGGGTATGGATAATCCCGGGTGATTTTTAACCGGACACTCAACTGAGGGGAGAGGCGGCTGTATATGGAGACCCACATCCGCAGGGCTCCCCGATAGCTGTCCATCACCAGGAACTGGGTATCTTCAAAATTCCAGAAAAAGCCTTTATAATACCCCAGAAAGCCTTTCACTTTTAATCGACGATTGAAATTGTGGGTAAAAAAACCGCCCAGGGCTTCCCCGGGGGAGGCCATGTTCCCCGCCGCATTGGCAGCCTGGTACTCCCTTCCCGGGAAAAGGGGATAGTACAACCGGGGACGCGGGCGAAATCGGGTAACCGAACTGGAATAAATAAAACCCAGCTCATCAAAACGGGAAAGGCGGGCGCGCAGGGTTCCTCGAAATTCATAATTTTCAAAATAATCTATGCTGCGGCTGTTCTGCTTTTCCCGTCCCTGATACTTTTGCCGCAAAGAAATGGTGATGGGGAAAATGGGACGAAAATTCAACGTCCCGACCAAACGGAATTGAGCGGCATCATCCGCTTTACGCCACCAGTTGTCGTACTCCACGGTTAAAACGATCTTACGATTCACCTGATACCGCGAATAAATATACCAGCCTTTTTCCGCCTGGGGCTGGGGATTATTGGTATACAGCTGTCCATACAGAGGACTTTGTAAATAAAAATACCGCTCGAATAGGGTCCGTTTATAGCGCCGATAATTGGAAAACGATCGCTGATACGGATTGTCGAACCCCACGCTGTAATCCCGAAAGAGTCCCAAAAGATAAAAACTATTGTACTGCAGATACGCCGCGGCCACCAAGGCTCGGGGATTCTTTCCCAATAAGGAAAACGATGTACTTTTGTCCAGCTCGGCATATTCCATCTGGAAAGCAACGTTTTGTAACACGCTTTGCACATTCACACCGTACACCCGCCGAAAGGAGCGAGCCCCTTTCCAGAACGGATTGCGGGAATCTGAAAACGCACCGCCGTAGGCCGCCATTATTTCCCCATCGGCCGGGCGCAACCGGTTGGCATTTCGGGGATCTACGATGTCGTCGATATCGGGACGCAACAGACGATCATAAGCACTTTCGTAATAAGTGATTCCCACCTGAGTCGTGGGGAACAGATCAAAGGCAAAATGGAAACCATATAATAGTTCTTTGACGGCATCCCGCCAGGATAGCCCCAACCGTTCCCGAAACGCATCTCCGGGTGCGTAACGGAATCGTTGATCCAGCACAATGAATTGATTGACCGGATAATGAATCCGGCCATCCAACAGCACCGGATTCCGATTCAGAACGGCATCCCGGGAATCGAAGGAGCCAAACAGAAATAGATGGGCCCTGTGCAAACGCAATTCCGTGGCCACACCACTCAACTTGTATTGACGGGTCCGCGAATTGTCTCCCGACAACCCAAGAAAACGCTTGCGAAACCCAAAACCCGTCTTCCGGGGCTGAAAAAAGTCCGTATTTTCCATCACCACTCCCTGCCCAAACGCCAGCACATAGTTGCCCAGGTAGAGTTTTCGTACCTCAATGGGCCCCAGTTGTTGATTCTCGATGCCTAAATAAAATTTGGGGCGGGGGATTCGGCCAAACCCCAGGTCCTGATAAAGAAAGGGCTCGTACAGGGCATGCCAGAAGGAAAAACCGACTTTGAAATTTCTGCCCCAGCTACCCATAAAACGGGTGTACACATCGGGATAGTTATTTTCGATGGATTCCGCGGGAATGATGGCCGTGGCCTCGGCCTCTTCGGTGAAAAAAGGAGTATTGTGAATGCGCACCAGCAGATGGCCATGAAATCGGCGCGTGGCCCTGGGCATTTCGAAGGTGACAAAGTCCCGGACATTGCGATAGCCGAAATAAGATAAGTGGGGCACCGCCCGCAAATCCCGAAGACTGGAAATGCGGCCCACCCGATTTCGATAATGGATAATGGCAGCGGCGTCCACCGGGGACACCCCCTGCAGATTTAACAATTGATCGTAGGTTATCGTGTTAATATCGGCGGGTTCCAGGGCCTGTTCAATCCAGGCGTCGATCAGTGCCTGGCTGATGCCTTCATTCCCTTCCCAGCGATCCAGCTTGTAATACAGCTGTTCAATACGAGCCTCCCGTTCCGTTTTCGGCGCATACGGCTCCACCCGAATCAACGGTTTCAGACGTCGGAACAGCTCCGGTGTCATCCCTTCTATTTGTGTCAACTGATAGATGTGCCGTAAGGGGCCTTGATATTCAATTCGCTGATAGATGCGCTCCGCCAACTCCCGGGGAATCGGCAATCGGGCGATCTCTTCGTAGGAGGCATGATTAATATCCAGGGGATTGTCCGGGGTGTAGGGTGTTTCCACCGGCTGCGCCCCCATCCATTGCCTCGGGCCGATCAATAAAAGTAAGTGGATCAAACCGATCACTATCCAACCTCGCATGGTCAATGCCCCGGCTTTACTTTACCATCCCAGTTGAAAACCAATCTGATGGGTTTCCCCCAATTCACTGTGGGTCAACAAGGCATAATCCAGGCGAAACTGAGCCACATAAACACCCAGGCCAAAGGTGAAGCGATTGGGATTGGTGGTTCCGCCAAAGCGTACATACAAATTTCGAAAAACATTGAACTCGGCACCACCCCACACCTGGACATGCTCCGTGCCCACCACCCGGTTGACATCCAGGCTGGTTACCACCCCATCATAAGGTTCATAAGCCACACCCACGACCACGCGCTGGGGCAGATCGAACGGCGTATAGGCTCCTATTTTGGGAGTGTTAAGATTCATCAAATAGACCCCCACATACGTCCTCCCGTACACCGACGCCTGTAACCCCACATCCACTCCCAGGGTAGCCGCACTGCCCAGCGCCCCGAATTGCAGGGAGCGTCCCAGGGTCCAGTAATACCCTTTCAGGGAATATCCCAAGGCGAGGCTGGAGTGAATATCCTTCAACAGATAAAATCCATGAGAAATTTGCAGGGTATATTCGCCCGACAATTGCCGCCCTTCGTAATCCACCCCAAAATATTCAAATCCTACAGAAACGGCACCGTATTTTTCTGGAAGGGGATAGACTCCGGCGCCAAAGAAGCTCTTCAGAAAGGGGACGTTGAACAGGCGCAGGTAAGAACTGCCGATCTGCACCCGCTGCACCCGGCTCAACCCCGCGGGATTGTAAAACGCCGACCAAACATCATTGGCGGCGGCAATGCCACTGCCACCCATGGCAGAAAAACGGGCGCTGGGAAAGCGATCGCTGAACAGTCCCGCCTGTAGAGAATGCCACCCCGCCAATAGGACAAGGCTTACTAAAAACAATTTCATACCTTTCATGGCATCTCACCCCATTACCGTCACATTGGTTTTCCGATCCATCGGGATAAAACGTTCCCCTCAAATTGCAGAGACACTCCCTTCCACCACTTACCGACAGAGGCAGGCCATAGGCCGCAATATTTCCCCCGGGAGCTTTCCCGACATCCTCATCCGACTGAACGCGGTTCCCCATCGACCGGAGCAAGCCGGGACATTTTTCCCGATTCTTCATCGAAACACACTATTTTTGCAACCGCGTGCCGACCACAACGGGCACCACGCGGGTACGCTTTCTGTTGGCGAGCGGTTCGATCACTTCCAGATGACAGATATATGTTCCCAAGGGCACCCGATCACGCAATTCGTTACGGCCGTCCCAGTACACCGTCCGTTCGATCAGCCGGGCATCCTCATCCACCAGGGTCACGACCAATCGTCCCCCGAGATCGAATATCCGCAGGGTCACCCGATTCCCCACCGCCCCGGCGTTGTAATGGATGGCGATTTTCTCGCCCCGATCCGGCACAAAGGGGTGGGGCGGCACTTTTAGATCCACCTGCGCCAGAGAAGGCCGATACGTTTCATCCAGCACCAATTGATCTTGATAACCGGGCAAGATCTGATAATTGGCCACATTATTGCGATCGATAAACACCCCTCCCACGCCGGTGACATACAAGGCCTGGTTCACCCGAAAAAATCCGACATCGATTCCCGTGGTGCCCCAGATGCGCACCGTAATGCCCCCGCTGCCATCGTTGACGACCACATTGTAATCCAACGGCGGGGACGAGGAAGTGGTATACTTATCGGTAACGACCCCGTGGACCCGGATCAGGGTACCATCCCAGCGGGGATCGCCGGCCCGGCGAGTCGTCAGCAAAAGGGGAGACGGCGGTTGGGCCAGAGAATCCAGCAGTTCCACCTGTACGGGTAAAATCTGGGTGGTTTGACGGTATTCGGAAACAATGCCGGTTACCCGAAGTGTTCGGTGACGGCGAAACAGCATGGTATCCGGTGCCTGAGGACTGCTGATATGGATTCCTCGTCCCGAAGCATCCTGAAGGTAAGCAGAAGTCCGATCGACCCGCAACACCCCGGCGCCAATGGTTATGACCCCACGTACCGTCACCGGGTCTTCAAAATAATCCGGGTACATTTGCAAATCGAAAATCTGATACACCGGATTGTTACCGACCCGAATCCGGGGACTCTCAGCAATGAATTCCGGCACCCCACCCTCAACGGCCGTTTTTATCCAGATAAAGCTGAAGACCGAATCGGGCGGGCTGCGCAGATTCCGCAGGGTTACATAGAGGCTGTCCCTGGAGGTGATTCGAGTTCCGGTGATTTCCACGTACCGTTCGTCAAATTCCTGTACGACCCGAAACCGGGCCTCTCCCAGGCCGGGACCAGAAAGGTGCACATCCCGGTTCACCCCGGACCACAACCAGCGTACCGGAAGATACACCCACACCGTGCGCAGAGTATCGGTTTCATTGCCCCATAACGCCAGATGCAAATCAATCCCCGCAGAATCGGCCGGCACAGCTTGCAACAATGCCCGGGCAAACCCACTGCCGTCGCCGGTGATGCCTCGACCCGGTTTAATAATGTCTTCCTCATAACCCAGAAGTATCTGAGCATTGCCCTGATACACATCCATGGGGCCTCGAACAACAACGGTATCGCCGACCGCGAAAGGCGATAAATCGATTCCGGTGGTATGCCACACCCGTACCAGACAGGCACCGCTGCCGTCATCGATCGTCAAATTGACTCCACTACCCGCAGTATACTTCTCTTTTATTTCTCCCTTCACCTCCACAAAAGTGCCTTCCCAGGTCACGTCGGTGGCTTCCAGGGTTTGCAATTGTAATGGTTTCGGCAGGGGAACATTTTCTTTAATCACGGTCAGCGTGTAATCGGTAATCTCGGTCACGCCTTGATATTCATCCACCGTACCGCTGATAATCACCAGGCGCCCCCGTTTCAGCTGTTGATCCACCACCCCACTGCGAAAAACATTGATTCCGTAACCCGAATGATCTTGCACATAGGCGTCCGTCCAGCCGGTAGTGGTGATGCCGGCACCCAACACCACAACGGCCTTAATATTCACCCGTTTTCCCCGATATTTGTCCGTTAACAGCTGAATTTCCGAGATCGGAGTCAGTTCGATTCCTTCTCCAACCACCACCCGGGGGCTTTCTTTGATTGGGGCCGGTACACCTCCCCATACGGCCGTTTTTATCTGAAAAACCGTCGTCACGTTGCTATCCGGCGCCGTTAGATGTGCCAGTTGCACCACCCCTTCTTGACCGGCGCCGATTTCCGCCCCCGTTATAACCACCGCGTTGCCTTCCAGACGAACATCGGCACCGGCCAATCCCGCCCCCTCCAGAGTAATATCTTCCACCGCAAAGCGCCACTGCCACAATAACGGAATCTGAATCGCAAGCGATTCCAGAATATAATTCCCCTCGCCACGGATGGTAAACCGCAATGTGACATCCGTAGCCCCGCGCTCTACAGAATCGGGTTCCACGGTAACGATACCGCTCCCATCCCCGGGACGCGCCTGGCGGACGATCAAATCCTCCTGATACCCCAACAAAACCTGAGTATTCCCCTGGTAAATATCCAGCGGCCCCCGAAGGGTAACCATCCGGCCTACCTGAGCCTCCGATAAATCCACTCCCGTGGAATTCCACACCCGCACCGTGCACCCCCCACTGCCATCGTCCACCACCAGATTGACTCCCGGCCCGGCCGCATAGCGACTGGTGATCTCCCCGGTCACCTCAACAAACGTACCTTCCAAATCCACATTGTTGGCCGCTTGAGTGGTCAATTTGACCGGAGAGGGCAGGGGATTGTCACTGCTCAGCACCGAGACCGTATAATCGACGATTTCTGTAACCCCCTGATAGTTATCCACTGTTCCGGTGATTTCCACCCGATGGCCCCGCACCAGATTGGGATCCACCGAGCCTCCCCGATAAATGTTGATGCCGGCATTGGAATCATCCTGTACATAGGCATCCGTCCAGCTGGTAGTGGTAACACCGGCGCCCAACACAACAATGCCCCGGATGGTGACCCGTTTTCCCAGATATTGCGATTCATTCTGCTGAATTTCGGCAATGGGCGTTATCTGGGCGTTCAAAGCGACGCTCAGGAAAACGAGGACGCCCCACACAGGGGATCTCAAGCGTATCCGCTTCATGGAAATTTCCCCTTCAATGCCAGTGATGAATGTTTGATATTGTAGAGACCCGCTGTTCCTTATAAGTATATAAATAAAATTTGAAATTGTCAGGAAAAAAATTATATTCCTCCGATCCAACGGGAGGAAACCCTCATGAATATCGTCCAAGGGCGGGGTGGTGGTCGGCATCATGACGATTGGGTAAGCGAACCGTTTCCCCTAACCCTATCCCGGCTTACAGCCGTGCGGCATCAGCGGCCGTGGCAATCGGCCCATCATCGAGACCGGATCACCCGGTTTTCCGTCCGAATCAATTTTGTTTGCCGGCGACCGATTATATGGGTTACCCGAAGCCGTTGAATCAAAAAGGAGAACCACTCAAGATGAAAAGAATGGGGATCGGGCTTCATTTATCGGGCCTTGTGATTCTGGTATTGTTTCTTATGAATTGCGCCTCCTTTACCACCTTCCAGACGCCCGAGGTGCTGAAGGAAGGCGAATTTAGTGTGGGCGTTGGGGGTGCGGGATTGCTGTTGCTGGAATCCTCGGGACCCCGGATGACCATTGGTTCGGCGGATCTGTTCGCCCGCTACGGACTGGGCGCCGACACCGATATCGGATTCAAACTTTCAGGCATTTTTCCCTTTTTAGTGGCTTTTGGGGATATTAAACATCAATTCCTCAAAAAACCGCTGGCGCTGTCGGCCGATATGGGTGTCTCGCTGTTTGCATTCGAGGAATACCGTACGGTGGGATTGTACCCGATGATGCTGGCCGGGGTAAAGCCTTTTTTTGCCGGGGTGCGGTTAACGTATTTGATCATGGGAAAGGAGTCCTCAACCGGTGGTTCGCCCTTTTTTGCTTCGGGAAGCGAAGTGACCGCCCTATTGCCCAGTGTTGTTCTGGGTATGTACCTGGGGGACCGTTTTCAAATTATCCCGGAAATCAATTTTTACCAGAATTTTGAAGGGGAATCGTTCTACTTTTTGGGACTTGGTTTTCAATATAAATGGGGGGATTCCGGGAAAAGACGATAAAGCTGCCGGGGAGTGGCAACCCTGCTTCAAGGCGATGGAACAACGGGTCGGTGGGAAAGGAGAACGTTTTCGGACGGCAAGGAATCGTCCCGGTGCTTATCGGAAATGGATCCTCTATTATCCTCATACCTTCCTAAAAGGCGGATTTTTTATTGCCATTTTCAACCTGTCAGGGCCGCAAGTTCGGATTCATCGCCGGCAATCCGGGCACGAATTATCGGGATAGCCTTTCCCCCCGAACGCCGGGGGTGGCATGGGGTCCGGGATCAATCAAAGCACCCGCAATAAACAGGCTTTTAAATATTCTCCTTCGGGATGATAAATGCTGATGGGATGGTCGGCGGGATGACCGTATTTCCCCAGAATCTGCACATGGCGTTCTGCTTCCCGGGCCGCAGCAAAGACGACCTTCTGGAAGAGTTCCCAGTTCATGTAATGGGAGCAGGAGCAGGTAAGGATGCAACCATCCGGGTAAATTTTTTTCATTGCCAGGCGATTGATATCCTTATACCCTCGGGCACCCTTCTGAATATGGTGTTTCTTTTTAATGAACGCCGGTGGATCCAGGATAATGAAGGTAAACTCGTTTTCCATCTCCCGTAAAAAGTCAAACACATCGGCCACCACAAACCGATGGGCATCGGGATGCAATCCATTAAGCCGAAAATTCTCCCGGGCCAATTCCAACGCCCCCTCACTGACGTCCACCGAAACCGTTTGTGCCCCCTTCAACGCCGCATAGACGCTGAAAGCCCCGGTGTAGGCAAAACAATTCAGCAACAACGTATCCGAATGCACTATTTGGCCGATACGCCAACGATTTTCCCGCTGGTCCAGGAAAAATCCCGTCTTTTGCCCATGAACCACATCAACCCAGAATTTTATTCCGTATTCCTGAATCAGTATGCGGTCTGGAATGTTACCCCAAAGAACCTCCTTGTGGGGAGACAATCCCTCATCCGCCAGAGAGGCCGATTCGCTGCGTTCCAGAATGCCCAGCGGTTGAACCAGCTCCCGCAATACGTCTATGATCACCGGTTTCAGCCGGTACATTCCCAGGGAACTCAATTGTATCACCAGATAGTTCTGGTAGCGATCCACAATCAATCCCGGCAAACCATCGGCATCGGAATTCACCATGCGATAGGCGTTGCTGAAGCGAGCAAGGTGCCGGTGGCGGAAAGCCAGAGATTTTTGCAGACGGTCCCGCCAAAATCGCCGGTCGATCGGCAAATCTTCAAAGCTTATAATACGGGCGAAGATCTTGGATTTGGGATTGATGAATCCCTTGGCCTGAAACTGATCGTCGAAGGAGTGAATGGCCACAATATCGCCGGGTTCGAAGGCTCCCTCTACCCGCTCCACCGCCCCGGAAAAGACCCAGGGATGAAAATTGTTTACCGACCGAGCCCGACCCTTTTTCAACACAATGCGGGCATGTTTGTTTTCCCATTCCACCATGGATATCCAATCCCTTCCCTCCGGTTCCGAGATATAAAATATAATTCATTTCCGGGAATTTCAAATCTCTTGCCTTCAATCTTTCATATAGTAAATTCCCCAAAACGGCATTAAATTAGGGTAATACTTAACGTTGGAGACATTGAATGAAAACGAAGTTTGCATGGGTATTGGGGTTTGTACTTTTGTCCCTTCCACCGGAGCTCCCGGCGCAGGGGGATTTCCAGAGCCGATTGTACCAGGCCCGGGACAAGGTGCTGCCCGCTCTGGTCCACGTGGAACCCATCATATCCATTTACACCTCCGGGGAAAAACAGCATACCGTGGTCACCGGAAGCGGGGTCATTTTTTCCAACGCAGGATACGTACTCACCAACCACCACGTGGTGGAAAATGCGGAAAAGGTATGGTGCACCCTGTCCAACAAAGAGCGGATTACCGCGGTGGTAGTGGGTTCCGATCCTTCGACCGATATAGCGGTGCTCCAGTTGAACCTGGATGAATTAAACGATGATTCTTTCGAGATTCCCCGCGCCACCCTGGGCAATTCGGACAGCTTACAGGTGGGCCAAATTGTGTTGGCGCTGGGCAGCCCGTTGGGGTTGTCGCGATCGGTATCCATGGGGGTGATCAGTTCCATCGATCGATATTTTCCGGATCAGGGTTCCATGATTTCTCCTTATAATTTATGGATTCAGACCGATGCGGCCATTAACCCGGGGAACAGCGGGGGCCCCCTGATCAACCTGGAGGGAGAAGTGATCGGTATTAATGCCCGGGGGGTGTTTTTAGCGGAGAACCTGGGTTTTGCCATTCCCATCAATTTAGCCCGGGAAGTGGCGCGCAAGATTATTGAAGGCCGCACCGTCAAACGCGCCTGGGTTGGCATCGAAATACAGGACATTAAGGGCTTGCGCGAATACCTGGGGAAACCCGACTTCAAGGGGGTTTTACTGGCCCAGGTGGATCCGCGCTCTCCGGCGGAACGGGCCGGCTTGCAACCCGGCGATATCATCCTGCAGATCGGGAGCCAGACCGTGCACGCCGAATTTGAGGAAGATTTGCCCCCGGTACGCAAGATCATCGCCGACCTACCCATCGGGGAAAAAATCCCTTTCCGGATCTGGCGTAAAGGAAACATCCGCACCATTCCGGTTGAAACCCGGGAAGAACCCTTCAAACGGGGATCGGAGTTTGAAGCCCGCGCCTGGGGTCTGGTGGTAAAGAATATCGACCCGGACGTTTATCGGGTGCAAATGCTCAGCGACTTTTTCGGCGTATACGTCACCGGGGTTAAATCCGGCGCCGCGGCCGATCAGGCCCACATTCGCAACGGCGATGTGATCCGCAAAATGAACGGCCAATTAGTCAAGGACGTGGAAACCTTTAAAAACCTCTTTGCTCAATGGGTGCAGGAACCCACCGTTTTTGTGGAACTGATTCGAAACGGTTATCCATACTTCACCATCATTAAAACGGAGAATTTACCATGAGGAGGGGGAACCACCGTATGCCGGACGCGGCCCGACTACGGATCGGGATGCTCGCACTTCTAATAACCTGGAGCTACGTTGCGCCGGCCCAGGATGCCCGGGCAATTTTCGAAACATTCCGTCCGCGCATTTGTCTGGTCAGCTACTATCAGAATATCGCCTCCCAATCGCGCATCGGATCGTTTTTCAAGGTTAAACAATACCGCATCGGGATCATTGTCAACGAGCGCGGGTTGATCATGGTCAGCAGCGACGTGTATCCCCTGTCGCTGGATATCATTTCCAGTGGGGGGGCGTCTTTTTTTTCCGGAGAACCCACCGATTTCAAGGTAAAATTGCATGACGGTCGGGAATATGCGGCGGAATTCATCGGCAAAGATGACCTGGCCCGGGTGGCTTTCATCCAGATCGCGGAAAAACCGGTGGAACCGCTTCCCTATGTGACTTTTGAATCGGCCGACACCTTGAGCATCGGGGACGGCATCTACCTGCTGGAGCTGCTGGGCAAGCGCTACGATTTTCAACCGATTTTCACCCCTCTTACCATCAATGCGGTGATTACCCATCCAAAGAAGAAATTCCTGGTAAACAACTCCATTTCCGCGCTGTCGTCCGGCGGGCTGGTGATCGACCGCCGGGGCCGCGCCGTCGGCATTACCCTGAAGAGCCAGACGGAGGGAGGCTTTCATACGCCCTCGGAATTCGAAGAATTGCGCAAAGACTATTTAGAAATCGCCCCGACGGAATGGTTTCAGAGGCTCATCGAATCGCCGCCCGTGCTGGTGAAATCGATTCATCGAGGGAAAGCCTGGATGGGCATTCGAATGCAGGCCTTGACCCCGGAATTAAAAGCCTACTGGAAGGTCCCCTCAGAAGGGGGTGTGGTGGTGAATCGCATCTATCCGGACTCTCCGGCCGAGCGGGCCGGTCTGCAAATCGGCGATATTATTCTGGAAGTGGACGGCCAAAAACTGCCGATCACTCGGGACGAAGACCTGGACCGCTTTCAGGCTCTGATCCGTCAGTTACCCCACGATGCCCGGATTTCCCTGAAGATCTATCGCAACGGGAAGCTAATGCGCCGGGCTCTTCAACTGGAAGCCGCACCACCAGCCATCGATCTGGCTGCCAACTATCAGATCCCCCGGCTGGGCATTGAAGTACGGGAATTGACCCGGGACGTGTTATACGAAAATGACCTCCCCCTGGATTTGAACGGTGTGTATGTATACCGGGTGGACCGAGCCTCCCCCGCCGGTCTGGCCGGCCTGGAAATCGGCGATATCATCCTGCAGGTGAATTACCAGAATGTAAAAAATCTTACATCTTTTCGACGGACGATCGATCAAATACTGGCACAGAATCCGAAAAAAATCATGTTTTTTGTGAGGGATCAAAAGAAAACCCGTTTCGTGTTTCTGGACGTGCATTAACGATACGGGAGCGGCCGTAAATGCCCTTCACCTACGATTATCCCCGTCCCATGGTTACGGTCGACGCCTTTCTGGTGCGGATGCGCCGAAATCGCCTGGAACTCCTGCTTATTCAACGGAAAAAACCGCCTTTCCAGAACAGGTGGGCGCTTCCCGGGGGATATGTGGGAATAGACGAACCCGTTGAAGACGCCGCCTGCCGAGAACTGGCCGAGGAAACCGGTGTGACCGACATTCCGCTAATCCAGACGGGCCTCGCCGCAGACCCGCATCGAGACCCCCGGGGAAGAACCCTTTCCGTGGTGTTCACCGGAATTATGCCCTGCCGGCATCGCCTGAGGCTCCAGGGAGGGGATGATGCCCGTACCGCCCGATGGTTCCCGCTTGAGCGGTTGCCTCCACTCGCCTTCGATCACCCCCAACTGGTTCAACGGCAACTGGCGACATTGCGGTTTTTCGCCCTCTCCAGGATGTGGATTCTGGAATTTTTCCGTCCCCAACCCCTGACCATCGAAAACCTGCAAAGGCTCCAACAAATTCTATCGCTCCACGCCTGGCCGCCCCCCGTTTGGGACCATCTCCTTTCTCAGCTTCCCTTTCTGGAAGCTAAGTCCCGCACATACTGCTGGAAGGTCACCCATTCGATGTTTACTTATCCGGATGAGTTCTGGGTAACCTTCTGGGGAAAATATCTGGTGCCTCCGTCCCAATCATTCGGGTAAAGGGGAGCAAGGGCCGACGGCGATGGAACCGGAGATTAGGTGGAAAAGGTTGTGCCCTCTCAGAGCCTATCTTCGGTGCTTTCTCGAGCAAAACCGATCCCTTAAAAAGATGGCCGCCTCCCGCAAATTGGCCACGACTAAGTCCGGCTGCGTTCGGGCCGAATCATTCCGGAAACGGATGAATTCATCGACACCGTAACCGGTAAGCACCAGAATAGCAAACAATCCCAACAACTTACCGGCTTCCACATCGGAGTAACGATCGCCAACGATTATCGATTGGGAGGGTTTTACCGGAAAGTCCCGCATGGCCTGTTTCAACAGACCGGGGCGGGGCTTACGGCAGTCACAGTCCTTTCGATAAACGTCAACCTTCGCCCGGGGGTGGTGAGGACAGTAATAAAACCCATCCACGGCAACGCCCTTTTGCTGCAGCAATTGCTGCAAACGCCGATTGACCGCCGTGACCCGCTCTTCGGGGAACAACCCCCGGGCCACTCCGCTTTGATTCGAGACCACCAGCACCCACCAATCCATTTCTCGGAAAATCCGCAACGCTTCAATCGTGCCGGGAAGAATGCGAACCTTGTCCGGGTGATCAATATATCCAACTTCTTCGATCATGGTTCCATCCCGATCCAGAAAAACCGCGGGTTTTTCTAAACGCTCTCTGGATTGTTTCATGCAGCCTCTCCCGGGATTATAGACTCATCCCCTAACCGCCCACGATCCCCCCAACAAGGGGATCCAGCCGGTTGTTCAGGCGCTCTCCGGAAAAGAACGGCTCAGCCTCTTCCCGTCCCAATCGGTATCCCGGGTTCGTGGCGGGCCGGTTTGGTGCGAGGACCGACGGAGGCCGAGGCTTTCGGCAGCCTGTTTCGGATAGCGATTGTGCCAGATCAAAACGACCAGTGGGCAAAGCAAAGCCCCTGGACAGTTGTTACGGCCCGGGGCTGTTGGGGACGAGTAAGTCCGCTTTCACTTTTTTTTCAGCGCTTTTTCGTAGAGTTTTAAGTATTTCTTAGCCGAGGTGCTCCAGGAAAAATCCGCCCGCATTCCCGCCTTCTGAATCTTCTGCCATATCTTTTTATCCGGGAAAACCGCCAGGGCTCGATCCAGCGCTTCCAGCATGGCGGACACGGAATAGTCAATAAAGGTGAATCCATTGCCTTTTCCGGTTTCCGGATCAAAATCCTTGATCGTATCGGCCAGTCCCCCGGTTTCTCGGACCACGGGCACCGTACCATAACGCAAACTATACATCTGATTCAATCCGCAGGGTTCGAAACGGGAAGGCATCAGGAAGATATCGGCCCCCGCCTCGATGAGATGCGCCAGCCGCTCATCGAATTTAAAATGAACCGCCAGCTTCTTCTTGTATTTCCGGGCCCATTTTTCCAGGGACTTCCGGTATTCCGCCCCTCCGGTACCCAGTATAATCATCTGAAGATTCCGCCGCATCAATTTATCCATACCGTCCAACACCAGATCGATGCCCTTTTGTTCGATTAACCGGGTCACCATCCCCACCAGAGGCACCGCCTCGTCATAAGCAAACCCATTCTGCTCGCATAACACCTTCTTATTGCCTGCCTTCTTTTCCAGAGTCTTCGCGTCGTACTTCACGGGAATATACTTGTCGGTCTCCGGATTCCACACCGAATAGTCCACCCCGTTCAAGATGCCGTACAGATCTCTTTTACGGCCTTTTAGGATGGTCTCGAATCCAAAGCCGTATTCCGGACTGCTGACAATTTCCTCTGCATAGCGCTCGCTGACGGTGTTGATGACATCGGCATAAAGGATGCCCCCCTTCAGCAGGTTCAGCTCCCCCTGGAATTCAAAGGCGGCTCCGGGCGCCACCAGTTCCTGAGGAATATCCAGTTTGGGAGCAACATCCAGAGGAAAACGTCCCTGATAGGAGAGATTGTGCAGGGTCAGCACGGTGCGGGTGTTTTGAAAAAATTCGTCGGTCTGGTAATAGGTTTTCAGGTAAAAGGGAATTAAAGCGGTTTGCCATTCGTGGCAGTGAATAATGTCGGGCTGCCAGTACAACAGTTTCAAGGTTTCCAGAACCGCCTTGCTAAAATAAGCAAACCGTTCGGCATTGTCGGGATAATCCTGACCGCTTTCGGGATCGGCGTAGATGCCCTTCCGGTCGAAAAGCTCCGGAATAAAAAGGAAGTATACGTGCACCTTCGAGTTGGGTAAAAAGGCCGTTTTGCCGCTGGCGGTACGGGTAAGATCGTCCAGGGAAACCTTGACCTCCCGCAAACGGATGACATCTCTCAGCACGAATTTTCGCTCATTGATGGTTCGATATTTGGGCATCATCAGACGGATATCCTGTTCCAGCTCTTTCAAGGCCACGGGCAAGGCGTAAGCCACATCGGCCAGGCCACCGGTTTTGACGAACGGAGCAACTTCCGAAGCCACATAGCATATTTTAAAATGGTTCATCCCAATTCCCCTAACATTAGTTTATACAACAATTTCCCCAAGATACTTGGCCGCATCTTCTGGACGGGTTGGATTTATATAAAAGCCTGTCCCCCACTCAAAACCGGCGACGCGGGTCAGCTTGGGCATGAACTCGATATGCCAGTGATAATAATCCAAATGATCCTCCTGCATGGGGGACGTATGCAGCACAAAATTGTAAGGCGGATCCTGCAAAGCCCGATTGATTTTCTGCAGTACCACCTTTAAGGTCAGCGCTAAATGGCGCAGGATTTCATCGGTAGATGCTTCGAAGTGAGAGGCATGCCGCTTGGGCAAAATCCAGGTCTCGAAAGGGAACCGAGGAGCAAACGGTTCGATGGCAAGGAACTGTTCTTCTTCGTACACCAACCGCAGCCCGTCTTTTAATTCCTGGCGAATGATATCACAATAAATACAGCGCTCTTTGAAACCAAAATATTTTCGGGCTCCTTCCATCTCCTCGATAACGGTTTTGGGAATAATCGGGGTGGCAATCAATTGCGAGTGGCTGTGCTCCAGGGAGGCGCCGGCTTCCGCCCCATGGTTTTTAAAGACCATAACGTACTTTAAACGGGTGTCCTTTCGCAAATCCAAGATCCTTTCTCGAAAAACCTTGAATGTCTCCTGAATGACGGTAGTGTCCAGATCCCCCAGGGTCTTCTGATGATCCGGAGTTTCGATAATGACTTCGTGCGCCCCGATCCCGTTCATCATGTCGTAAATACCTTCCCCCCGGCGATTCAGCTCCCCTTCCACCCGAAGGGCGGGATATTTATTGGGCACCACCCGAAGAGACCACCCTGGCGTATTGGGAGAGGAACCGGAAGGTCGTACGGCAAAAATTTCAGGGGGCGTTTTGTCCTCATTCCCTGGACAAAAAGGACAAAATCCACCTCGCTTTTGTTCCCGGATATGAACAAAATCGGATGGTCTTCGTCCCCGCTCGGTCGAAATGATCACCCACCGACCAATGACCGGATCTTTGCGCAGCTCTGGCATGCAGGAAAACCAAAATCACGTTTAGTTAATAATTTTTAATAATTTAAAATTTATTGATTTTTGGGAATTTAAGCAAGCAGAAAAAATAATGCCCTTACCCCGGATCCCGTTGACCGCCAGGGCCGAGCCTCGAGGAAAGCTGACCCCGTAACGTATTGATATTCTACAAACAAGAAGCGTTTCCCTCCGGCCCTTTCGGTCCAGGGGACCGGATGCCCTCCTCCAGTCCCCATAACCATGACCCCCGCCATCTGCTTTCGGAGATCGTTTTCCAGAAGTTCCCCTTTCACCCTCAACGGACGCCATTCTACAATGACCATCGCCCCCAGGGTTTGCCGGACGAAACGCCCGGAAGATAGCCGGGGGACCATCCCAACACCATCGTTACAGTCGCCATGACCATGGGACGGAGCCGCCCGCAAGCGTTGCTCAGGGAGCGGACGGAACGAAGGCTTTTCATTAAAAAACAACGGCCATTGGGTGTCCGGCGCAGCGATCGTCTTCCCAAACGATGAAAAGTCCCAACCCCACTTTACCCGACTTTCGACAGGAATCTGAACCCTTTCGCGAATATTCCGGACGGTATATCCGCATCCCTGCAGGGAAGTCTTATCCGGAAAGCAGGATCAGGGCCGCCCCTCCAACCATAAGCGAAGTGAACAACAGGTTACGCAGGATATGATTTTCTCGAAAGACGATGTAGCCCAACAGAACACTCACCAACACCCCTGCCCGTTTAAAGGCAATAACATAGCTCACATACAGATGGGTGAGCGCGCTGAACTGAAACAGGACCACCGCAGCGGAGATTAAGCCCATCAAGGTGAACTTGCCCTTCTCCCGTTTTAAAGCGAGGAACCGCTCGGGATGTTTCCACAAGATGACCGGCAAATAGGCTGTTGCCAATAAAACATGAATCACCATGCCGTAAAACACGGGAGAGCTGTTGAGCACGGCGACTTTTTCGACCGTCGCGGATACAGACCAGACCAGGGCCACCATCATCATCAACCGGGTCCCTTTTTCCCGAAAGAGCGCACGAAAAGGCTCCAGCCAATGCCGGGAACGCAACTGCAATCCATAGGCCCCCAGAATAATGAAAAAAATTCCTAAAACGCCCTGGAACGTGGGCGACTCCCCCAGCAGTACCAAAGAAACGGGAATCAAAAAGAGAGGGGTAAAGGCCGTGAAAGGCATGGTCAAATATAGGGGAGACAGTTGCAAGGCACGAAAGAATAAGTACCAGGCCATCAGGTTCACGGTGAAACTGGTGAATGTGGACCAGAGAAAAGGTTCCCAGTTGACCGCGGGAATACCATCGTACAGAACCAGGACGACCAGGAACGGTACGGTGAAGGCGAATGTAATCCAGGAGAGAAAAACGGCCGGGAGATTCCGGGAGATATACTTGGCATACACTCCCTGTACGCCGAAACTGATGCCTGTGAGGATGGCCAGGAGGTAGCCGATGGTCATGAGGCGCAACCGGGATTGTGGCTTTTCGGGTTAAACGAGCCCCTTTTTTTACCGGCTAAACAGGGTTTACCAACAGGCGCTCCGGCGGTCCCCATCGGCGTCGGGGAACGGGGCTCGGAGGTTCCGATCCGCAGCAGATTCACAGGAAATATTCCGTTAACCGATCCCTAAGGTATTCGAAAGCCTCTTCCGGAGTATCGGAAAAGTGTATCAGGTTCAGGTCATCTTCGCTGATCACCATATGTTCTACCATGGCATCGAAATTTATCACCTTATTCCAATATTCCCGACCGTAGATAACCACCGGCATCTTCTTCTGCATCTTTTTCGTTTGCAGCAGGGTCAGGACCTCCCAGAGTTCGTCCATGGTACCAAAGCCACCGGGGAACACCACCAGGGCCTTCGCCAAATAGATGAACCAGAATTTACGCATGAAAAAGTAGTGAAATTCGAAATTCAATTCATCGCTGATGTAGGGATTGGGGTCTTGTTCCATGGGGATCGATATATTGAGTCCGATAGACCGTCCCCCGGGGACCTCGGAAGCCCCGCGATTTGCGGCTTCCATGATGCCCGGTCCCCCACCGGAAACGACCAGGAATCGACGATTCTGGTGATTCAGCTGCATGGACCATTCGGTGATCATGCGGGCCAGGGTGCGGGCATCCTCGTAATACTGGGACATTTCCAGACGTTTGCGGGCCGTTTCCAGTTCCCGGCGATGTTCCTCCGTGGGGGATTCGTGAACCCGTTTTTGCCAGTATTCATATTCCTTACGGGCATGTTCGCGATCGATGACCCGCGCGGACCCAAAAAAGACGATGGTGTCTTCCACCTGATAGCGTTTGAATCGGGCTTGGGGTTCCAGATATTCGGCCAGGATGCGAAGTGCCCGCGCTTCGGCACTGTTCATGAACTCCTGATTCTTATAAGCCTTAACCGGTCGTCGACTCATTCCTGCTGTTCCAGTTTTGACATCAATGCCTCGGTAAATTCCCCTATC